>WGBZ01000031.1 GCA_015494035.1 Lysobacterales bacterium
AAGGTGGTTGGCATCGACAACCTCAATGACTACTATGACGTGGGTCTGAAAAAATCGCGCCTGGCCATTAATCAATCGCAGCCGGATTTTCATTTTCTTGAAATGGACATTGCCGAGCACGAGAACCTGCTGGACGTTTTCGATGACCACGAGATCACGCACGTCATCAACCTGGCCGCCCAGGCCGGGGTGCGTTATTCCATCGAAAACCCCTGGGCGTACCTGAACAGTAACCTCAACGGCTTTCTTTCCATCCTGGAAGCGTGCCGGCACCACGCGGTGAAACATCTGGTGTACGCCTCATCTTCTTCGGTTTATGGCGCCAACAAACGTTTGCCGTTCCGGGTCGAGGACAGTGTCGATCACCCCCTGTCGCTGTATGCGGCGACTAAGAAGTCCAATGAATTGATGGCGCACAGCTATTCCCACCTGTACGGCTTGCCCAGCACCGGGCTACGGTTTTTTACCGTGTATGGGCCATGGGGACGCCCGGACATGGCGCTGTTCCTGTTTACTCGTAATATCCTGGCAGGAAAGCCGATTCAGGTATTCAATCACGGCAAACACACGCGGGACTTTACCTACATTGACGACATTGTCGAGGGTGTGATTCGCGTGCTGGACAAGCCGCCTGAGCCGCAGCCGGACTACGACTTCAGTCAGGCCAACCCGGCCGCCAGCAGTGCGCCCTACCGGGTTTACAACATTGGCAACAATCAGCCGGTGCCATTGCTTGACTACATCAAGGCGATTGAAAAAGCGCTCGGGAAAAAAGCCAGCATGGAAATGCTGCCCTTGCAAAAGGGTGATGTGCCAGACACCGCAGCCGATGTGTCGGCCCTGGAGCGCGATGTGGGATTCCACCCCGGAACACCCATAGAAACCGGTATTCAGCGTTTTGTGGACTGGTACCGGGAGTACTACGGCGTGTGAACACATCTCGTTCCAGGTCGTCAAAATCGGCTATCTGGGCGCGGGAACCAGCGAAACAGGCCGCGCGGCTTGAAAAACTGCTGCAGGCCGATCGGATTATCGCTGGGCTGAATGGCCCGGAGGCGGTCCAGCAGGGTGTGGCAGGTTTGCTGGGCTGGCCTGGAACCGGCCGGCTTCACCCCCCCGGGAAGGCATTGTTTCTGCGCAGCTATTTATTGCAACAGTCTCTGCAGCCGCATTGGGACGCCCTGAGCCATGAGCTGTTGCGTTATTCGCATCAGGAGCGCAAACCTTTTCTGATTTTCAAAGGTCAGGCCCTGGCCCACGTGCTGTATCCCGAGCCGGCCCTGCGCGCCCGCTCGGATCTCGATGTGCTGGTGCCCGCCGATCACCGGCAAGCGTGGGAAAAGTGGCTGCAGGAAAACGACTTCCAGCCCATTCCATCCCGGCAAGGGTGCTGGGTCAGCCAGCAGAATGCCTTTGTCAAACCCGTACCCGGCGGCCGGCGTTTGCTGGTGGACCTGCATTGGGAAATCAATAACCGGCCCGAGTTTCACCGGCGCCTGCCTTTTTCGCGCCTGCACAGGGCTTCGGTTCAGTATGCGGATGGCAGACACACGCTGCCTACCTTGTCACCGGCTGACGCCTTGCAACTAGCGATTTTCCATTACTTTGCCCATCGGCCGGAAGACCGCAAACACCTGTGGTTGTATGACATGGCCTTGCTGTGGCCGCGCCAGGATGAGCGCTCGCCAGCCATCCTGGCCGAAGCAGATTTCTTACCCGAAATGCATGGGCTGCTGGAGTGCATGCAGCACCGGCTAGAACGCGTTTTTCCCCAGCAGAATTTTGCTTCTCTGACGGAAAGCACAACGGCAGGCACTGCGGATGTGGCTGTTTTTCTTCCTTACAGCGACCGGCGGCGACGCAAGCTGGTGGACTTCTGGCAACGCTGGAAGAATCTGCCTTCCTGGCAGGCCCGGTTTGGCCTGGTGGCTGACTACCTGTTTCAGCCACGGGCTTATGTGCAGCAGCGTTTCGGCCTGACCCATCCCTGGCAGGCGTGGTGCTTTTACCCCTTGATGTGGTTGTCGGATCTGTGGCGGCTGTGCAAAACGCGAAGTGGTGGAACAGAACAGGACAAGGGCGCACAGTAACCGCCGTGGATGAGAGGCGGTTGACCTTCTTAGATATTTAGCATATCATCTAAATATGGCCACTACGAGCCCACATCAAACCCAATCCGTGTTTCAGGCACTGGCAGACCCGAGCCGTCGGGAAATCCTGCGTTTGCTGCGCCAGGGGGAAATGACAGCGGGGGATATCGCTGCTCATTTTGATTTCAGCCGCGCCAGCCTTTCACACCACCTGAATCTGTTGCTTCAGGCGGAGCTGGTGCGTGTGCGCAAGGACGGGCAACGTCGTATCTATTCCTTAAACACGTCCTTGTTTGAAGACCTGCTGGGTTTTGTGTTTCGCTTTATTGAAGGAAGCTCTGATTGAATCAGAACACGGCATCTTGCGGCGTAAAATCGTCCATTTCTGCGTTGCAAACCTTCACAATAGCTGGCTATTGCGTGCGGCCTGCGCCTTGAACTGAACAGTTTTACACGACAATCTGTTCGCGCCAGATTCAATCAAAGCTTCCTGAGGAGAAAAAAACATGAGAAATATTGCCAAAGCCGGGCTGTTTGCCATTGTTCTTGCCAGTTGGGTGTTAGTGGCCGTCTGCTATTCGGTAATGCCCGACCGAATACCCGTTCACTGGAACCTCTCAGGCCAGATCGATGGCTGGGGTGACAAATCCTGGGCAGCCTTTCTGTTTCCCAGCTTGATCAGCTTGACCACGTTGCTGGCATTTGTTTTGCCGGCTATCTCGCCCAGTGGATTCCGGCTGGACGGTTCACGCACAGCCCTTTTCAAAGTCTTGTTCTGGATTTCCCTGTATTTGCTGGTGGTTCAATGGCTTACGTGTCAGGCGAGCCAGAATCCGCATATGCCACTGGTGAAATGGCTGTTGATGGCCACAGGCGGGTTGTTTGTGGCCGTGGGCAATCTGCTTGGCAAGTTTCCGAAGAATTTTTTTGTTGGCATACGCACGCCTTGGACGCTCGCCAACGACCAGATTTGGGAAAAAACCCATCGCCTGGCGCGTCTTACTTTTACGTTGGCTGGTCTGGTGATGATCGTGGCTGCAGCGGTGGATCAGATTCGTGGGTGGTTGCTGGCTTCAGCCATCGGCATAGCGGCACTGGTGCCAGTTATTTATTCTTTTGTGGCGTATCGGCAAAAAGTGGGTTTTAACGACCCACAGGACAAGGATCCATAATAGGAGTTGCCCATGTTCTTATTTCGGGCTTGATTGTGGCTTTCCCCTTTTCTTTTTCTGTTGCCGCTGTTGTTCGTATTCCACAAAACGGCGGTAACCACCGGCCAGGGTGTGCACATTGTCAAAGCCGGCCAGTTTCAGCCCCATCATGGCCTGGGCGGCCACCACGCCACCACTGCAATAGAGTATGATTTCGCGGTCATGTGGTAATTCCCCGCGACGATCATAGACTTCGCGCCACTCCATGTGCACTGCGCCGGGTATATGCCCCTGGCGGTATTTTTCTGCTGACCGGGTATCAAGCCACAAGTAATGGTCACGTTCTTGCACCGGAATTTGCTGAATGGCAATGGCATTGCCTTGTGGCTCTGCAAAAGCGTAAAAATCCGACAGCACTTCGGCCATGGTGGCCGCTTCTTGGTCGTCTTCCCCGCTTTTATCCTCAGTGAGACTTGCGCTGCTTTGGCTGACGCCTGTTTTGGCAGGGGCCACCGCCTGGACGGATTTCGGCTGCAGCATGGCGCTGATTTTTTCTGCCATGGCACTGGCAACTTCCCGGGCCGACTGCCCGGTGCGTCGCCGATAGACAATGTTTATGTCCTGGTCAAACACCAGCACTTCGGGGACGGCCTTGATGCCATACAGTGGTGCGATAGTTTCACCGTGAACCAACACCGGAAACTGGTAATCGTGTTCCATCATAAAGGCTTCGGGGTCAGCAGAATCCCAGGCATTGATAGCCAGAAATTCTACTTTTTCCTGGGGCAGTTGCTGATACAGCGCCTCGACTTCAGGCATCAGCTTGTGGCAATAGGGGCACCAACTGGCCCAGAAAACCAGCACATGCACTTGCTTGTCGGTGTCCGGAAAAGCATAGGGCTGGCCCCAGGCGTCATCCAGCTGCCAGGTTTTGTCCGTGGAACCGTTTGGCACGGCGGCCTGCACGGGATTCAGGCACAGGCCAAAGGCCAGTATGCCGATCACGACCGCCAGGCCAATGGGTTCCAGCCAGCGGGCTTGGCCAATGCCGTGAAATGGGTGAAAGCGATGAAAAGGATCAAGGGAGTGTGTGCCAGTTGCGGGATTCAGCATGTTAGCTCTCCACCAAAAGCGGGTATTTTACGCCTCGGACAAAGTTTATGTTTGATTTGGCTCATATACTT
>WGBZ01000032.1 GCA_015494035.1 Lysobacterales bacterium
CACCTGGCCCAGGCCAATGCGCCCGTGCGGCTGATGGCCACCACCACGGCCAACCTCAAGTCATTGACCAACAATGGCGCCTTTCTGCCCGAACTGCATTACGCGCTGGATGTGATGAGCCTGACGGTGCCACCCTTACGCCAACGGCGTGAGGATATCGAACCGCTGGCACTGCATTTTCTTGGTCAGTTTCGTGAGCAGCTGGGCAAGCCGGGGCTGAAGTTCTCTTTTGCCGCCTTGAACCGGATCAGCGAGTATTACTGGCCTGGCAATGTCAGGCAGCTGAAAAATACTCTGCACACGGCCACCTTGCTGGCCGAAAATGACGTGATCCAGAGCAGTGACTTTGCCCTGGACGAGCCCATTGAACCGACGGTGGATTTTGATCACATCAGCCTGCCTGAAGCAGTGGCCGAATTTGAAAAGAAATTTCTGGCACACTGGTACCGGAAGCACCAGTCCACCCGCCAACTGGCGGCCCGATTGGGTGTTTCGCACACCACCATTGCCCAGAAGCTCAACAAGTACGGCATTAACAAGAAGACCTGAGCTGCTTGAAAACGTACTGGCCGGGGGACAGTGCTGCTGACTGACCCGTTTGCCCGCCCATTTCGTCTTAACCTTTTTCCCTGATTAATCACCCTGAGAATAAACCATTATGGCATTGAACACACCCCTCGGCGGCACCTTGATCGACCTGTTGCCGGCCAATGAAGAAGAAAAGAAACAGCGCCAGCGTGAAGCCCTGGATTGTCCGGAATGGAACCTGACCGAACGCCAGGTGTGCGACCTGGAAATGCTCATGAACGGGGCGTTCTCTCCCTTGACCGGCTTCCTGAACCAGGACGAATACGACGCGGTGCTGGGCTCCATGCGCCTGCCCGATGGCACGATATGGCCCATGCCCGTGACGCTGGATGTGAACGATGACACCGCCGACACGGTGCAGGTTGGACAGACTCTGGTGCTACGTGATGTCGAGGGCGTGGCCCTGGCCTTGCTGGATGTGGAAAGTCGCTGGCAACCAGACAAAACGCACGAAGCCCAGGCTGTATTTGGCACCAATGACCAGGCCCATCCGGCGGTGGATTACCTGCATAACAAGAGCGGAAACTGGTATCTGGGCGGCCGCATTCGCGGCATTGAATTGCCAACCCATTACGATTTCCGGCATCACCGGCACACTCCACAGGAACTACGCAAAAAATTCAAGCGCCTGGGCTGGAACCGCGTGGTGGCCTTTCAGACCCGCAACCCCATGCACCGCGCACACCAGGAGCTGACCTTCCGGGCCGCCAAACGCGTGGAGGCGAACTTGTTGATTCATCCGGTAGTGGGCATGACCAAGCCCGGTGATGTGGACCACTTTACCCGCGTGCGCTGTTACGAAGCCATTCTGGACAAGTTTCCAGAACAGACCACCACCTTGTCTCTGTTGCCACTGGCCATGCGCATGGGCGGCCCGCGCGAGGCATTGTGGCATGCCATTATCCGCAAAAATTACGGCTGTTCGCACCTGATCGTGGGGCGCGATCACGCCGGCCCGGGTAACGACAGCGCCGGCCAGCCCATCTACCCGCCTTACGCGGCCCAGGAACTGCTGAAAAAGCATGAACAGGAACTGGGCATTGAAATGGTGGATTTTGAAATGATGGTCTATTCCCAGGATCGCGCGCAATACGTGCCCGCATCGGCCGTGCAGCCTGATGAGCAGATTCTCAATCTGTCCGGCACCGAACTTCGCCGGCGGCTGCAACTGGGGCTGGAAATTCCTGCCTGGTTCACTTACCCGGAAGTGGCAGAGCAACTGCGCAAAAGTTATCCGCCGCGCAACCGTCAGGGGTTTACGGTATTTTTTACCGGCTTGTCCGGCTCTGGCAAATCCACCATTGCCAATGCCCTGCGGATCAATCTGATGGAAATGAATGACCGGCCGGTGACCTTGCTGGACGGTGACGTGGTGCGCAAGCACCTGTCCAGTGAGCTGGGTTTTTCCCGCGAACACCGCAACCTCAATGTGCGCCGTATCGGTTACGTGGCCAGCGAAATCACTAAGAATCGCGGCATTGCCATCTGCGCGCCCATTGCCCCGTACCGGCAAACCCGGCGTGAAGTGCGCGCCATGGTCGAGCAACACGGCGGTTTTCTGGAAGTGTACGTGGCCACGCCACTGGCAGTCTGCGAACAACGCGATCGCAAGGGGTTGTATGCCAAGGCCCGCGCGGGTATCATCAAGGAATTTACCGGCATCAGCGACCCGTATGAAGCGCCGGAAAATGCCGACCTGGTGATCGATACCACCGAATGCAAGCCAGGTGAAGCGGCCCAGCGCATCATTCTCAAACTGGAAGCCATGGGCTTGCTGGGTTAAGTTGTCGAGACTCTTACTGGGCTATTTGTATCGTGGTTTTTACGGGATTGAGTGCTGCCCGGTATGGGTTATTAACCCGGCAACTAAAATATATGGCTCTCAGCGCTTCAAGCGGGACGCGTATCAAGGCGCGGCTTGCAGGCAATGGCCAAGGCCCTTGTCAAAAACCGCAACACAGAGACGCGTCCTGTTTGAAGCGCCTAAGGAGGCTCTAATTGAATCGTGTCACGGCATCTTGTGGCGTCAAACCGCCCATTTCTGCGTTGCAAACCTTCACAATAGCCTTGCTATTGCGTACGGTTTGCGCCTTGAACTGAACAATTTTACACGACAATCTGCTCGCACCAGATTCAATCAGAGCCTCTCTAACAATTTGATTTTAAAAGTAAAGGCCACCCTTTCTGCGCGGGTGGACTGCGTTATCAATACTTGCTGTAGAATGGCTACAGCAGCGCATTGATGTCTTTCCACCCACACAGACAGGGTGGCTGAGAGTCATATATTTTAGTTGCCGGGTTAATAGGAGCTGGGGCTAATTCAGACCCAGTTTTTTGATGCGGTAGCGCAAGGCGCGAAAGCTGATGCCGAGTAGTTCCGCAGCCTTGGTCTTGTTGCCTTCGGCTTTCTCCAGCGCTTTGGTGATTTCGGCCCGTTCAATGTTTTCTATGTATTCTTCCAGGCTCTGGTTCCGCCGCACGCTGGTTAGCGAGCCGCCTGACTGGTCTTCTTCCAACATCAGGTCACTGGCGCGGATACGGTCGTCTTCGCACAGGGTGACGGCCCGCTCAAGGATTTGCCGCAGTTCACGAATATTGCCCGGGTAATGCCATTCCTTGAGCTTCTGCAGGGCATCGGGTTCGATCTTGCAGGGAGGCTTGCCCCATTCCCGGCCAATGACGCGCAACAAGTGGCGAGCCAGGTCGGGGATATCATCTTCCCGTTCCCGCAAGGGAGGAATGGCCAGCGGAATGACGTTCAGGCGATAATACAGTTCCTTGCGGAAGCTGCCATCCTCCAGAACGTCTTCCAGGGGCTTGTCGGCCGCAGTGATGTAGCGCACATCCAGGTGCAGGTCCTGGCCGGTTTTCGGATCGGTAATCTTCTGGTAGCCAATGGCGTGCAGCAGTTGGATTTGCAGGTCGTTGGGCAGCAGGTGAATATTGTCGATAAAAACCGTGCCACCGTTGGCTTTTTCCAGCAGGCCGGTTTGTGAGGCGCTGCCGAAAATCTCTTCCTCCATGTCGTCCGGGTCCAGCGTGGCCAGGTCCAGGGTGCCGAAGCGGTGATGGCCTCGGGTGCTGTTTTCGTGAATGATCCGGGCCACCAGGTCCTTGCCGGTGCCGGTTTCCCCGTTGAGAAAAACGGCGGCCTGACTGCGGGCCAGTTTTTTCAATTGGGCATTAAGCGCGCGCACCGCACGCGATTCCCCCACCAGCCGGTTTCTTTCGTGATCCTGGCTGGCTTCTGCCTGTTTGTCCGGCAGCTTCAGGGCATTGATGACCAGGGCGCGCAGCACGTCAATGCTCAAAGGCTTGGTGACAAAATCAAAGGCGCCTTTTTTCAGGGCCTCCACTGCGTGATTGATAGTGCCGAAGGCAGTGATGACCGCCACCGGCGTGTTGGGGTATTCGCGGTTAATGTATTCCACCAGTTCCAACCCGTCGCCATCGGGGAGTTTCATGTCAGTCAGGCAGAGTTTGAAGGTGTTTTTGCTCAGCTCAAGTTTGGCCGAGCCCAGGTTGGGCGCGGTAAAGACTGTCAGGCCCATGCGTGAGAGGGTGATTTTAAGTAATTCGAGGATGTCAGCTTCGTCATCAATGACCAGAACTTTCGTGTTGGGCACCTGTGCATCCTGAGTTGTGAAG
>WGBZ01000033.1 GCA_015494035.1 Lysobacterales bacterium
TACCTGCGCGGTGGAATAAACATAATGCACCTCGATGGTGTCGCCTGGTTGCAGGCCACCATGCTCGCTGGAGCAGGCATCATGTGCCAACGGCTTCAACTCTTCTTGGGTAAAAGATCCGGTGTAACGGTAGCCTGAGTTGTAGCCATGGCCATCGCCTGGGCCGGCATATTCTTGGAATTCCCCGCCTTTATGCTCGACGTTTCTGTGGAAATGGATGTTGCATAGGTTCATTTCCGAATGATCAGGCGCATCGGAAAAAATGACCGCATTCGCACCTTCCCTGGAATCAATGTCACGCGGTGATTGGGGGCCATAGCCTTTGCCAACCGTGTTCTGTATTAGGTTATTTTGCTGCTGGGTGACCATTTGGGTCGCTGTGACCGCGCTGTTCGGGGTTTCTGATTCTGGGTGTCCGCTTTTTTTAATGCCATACGGACTCATGTCCTTACAACCGGCAAGGAGTACGGCAAAGGGGATTGCGATTAACAGTGTTTTTTTCATGTTTTTCCTTCCGAGTGAGACAGTGAGTGATGAACCTGACTATAGCGGATGAACGGAGTTTGGGGAAGGTGGTTGCCAGATTCCATTAGGAGAGCTGTCGCCGGGAGGAAACAGTCTGCCATAGTGTGAAGGGTTTTTACTGTGCATAAAAAAAAGCCGGGAGACCCCGGCTTTTAACCTTTAGAAGGTGAGTATGCTTAGTCAATTTTGCGGATGCGATCCGGAATCAACCAGGCCGCGGCCATGAAAATCACGGCAATAATACCAGCCACGACCACGCCCGGCATGCCACTGACCAGCGCCGGGTATTTGGGGTTGCCGGTATCAGCAATGGTCACTGCGGCCGTGCCGTTGATTTCCACCACCGGCTCAAACAGCCATGGCATATGGGCTTTGAGCCAGCCATAGGTCAGCACAAAAACCCAGGCGCCAACCAGTCCGCCGAGTACCATAAAGATGGAATCACGACGTCCAGCACCCCAGGCGGCAATGGTGGTGCCCGGGCAATAACCGCCCAAACCAAAGCCGATGCCGAAAATGGCGCCACCGACAATCACGCCCACGTAGCTGGGTTTGACGTGAATGTGGGTGGGCGGAATCAGGCCGGTGGCCAGGCCGATAAACAGCAACAGGCTGGAAAAGCCAATGGCAAAAAGAATGACCTTGGCCAGGTGCATGTCCGTCAGGCGCAAAAAGCCGACGATTTTGTTCGGGTCGGTGGCCTGAACTTTATGCAGCACAAAACCGAAGGCACCACCGAGTAAAAGGCCGAGAATAATTTGTTTAATCATGTCTGTTTCTCCTGATCAGCGACGGAAAACGAGGATAGCCACTGGTACGGCAATGGCGAACACACCAATGGCGAACAGGTAGCCGCTCAGGGAGGTTTGCATCATGCCGCTCATCATGTGGCCAGACGTGCAGCCGCCGGCCATGCGTGCGCCATAAAGGATGGCAAAACCGGAGATAAAGGCCCCCAGCATGCGTTTGCCCCAGGACGACCCCAGGTTTTCGCGCCACACGCGGGGAATCCAGGTTTCATCTTCCGGCACCTTGGGCCCGCCAAATTTGGCCGCCAACCAACCGCCAATAAACATGGCGATCACAAACACAAAACCATAGTTGGCCGGCCCTTTGGCCAGTTTCACGTATTTACCATTGTGTTTGTTCAGGTACGGATTGGTGCTGCGGTATTCCACCGTGCCATCATCCAGCACGACTTTTTGTGCCAGTTCCGGTTTCAGGTTGCAAAAAATCAGGCAGTCGGCGATCACGTACTGGGTCGAGACCCCAATGGGCTTGACCACTGCCACTGCCAGCAAAAAAATAAGACCCAGAACGATTCCGCTCTTGAGCCATCCCCAGGTTTGATTCATGATTGTTCTCCAGTGAATAATTAGGAATTGGCCACGTGTTTCCGCCCACTGATGTGGAATTCTTATAAGTAATGGTGTAGCGAAGAGCAGTGGCCGGACACAGCTTTAGCGTCACCTAATATAACGCCACGCTTGCCTGAATGCAAATAGCCGCCGGGTAACCAATCAGGAAGGGGTTAATCAAGGTTGTAAATGGGTTGAAAGATGAGATTCTCAGAGCTGTTGGTCGACTTTATCCAGCAGGTGTTGCAGGGTGGTTTTTTCCCGTTCATTCAGGGCGCTGAACAGTTCGGCTTCGCATGCGCGCACGCGGGGCAATAGCTGCTGGTAGAGTGCCAGGCCTTTTTCTGTCAGCTGGTAGCGTCTGGCGCGTCCGTCTTCGGGGCAATCTTCCTGCCTGACCAGTCCCTGTGCCTTCAGGCGACTCACCGTTCGTGAAATGCGGACCTTGTCCATGGAAGCGGCTTTGGCCACTTGGGTAGCTGTCATGCGATCCTGACTGGCCAGGATGGCCAGCACGCGCCATTGGGGTATGTCGAGATCAGAGGCCTGCTGATAGACTCTGGCCAGGCGTTGACTGATGCGATTTGACAGCACCGACAGGCGATAGGGCAGGAATGTTTTCAGGTCAAAGGTCATAACGCGATTCCGGACAACGCCCGGCGGTGAGAAAATATAGTTTCATTTGAAACCAATTATGCGTAAAATAATCGCCAATAGCAACAGTCGGCCGATTGCCTCGGCGGTTTTATCCCTTGCACGTAAAGGAGAAATTCATGTCAGTCCCGATTACCGGCCACGGTTTTGTGGAATTTGCCACCCAAGAGCCACAGGCTCTGCACGAGCTGTTCAGGCGCATGGGCTTTGTGGCCATCAAAAAGCACAAATCCCAACCAATCACGCTGTATCGTCAGGGCGATATCGATTTCCTGATTAATGAGACGCCCGATTCCTTTGCCAGCGACTTTGCCGAAGCCCACGGCCCTTCGGCCTGTGGTTTTGCCATTCTGTTTGACGATGCCGAGGCGGCACACCAACAGGCGGCAGAACGCGGTGCCAAGGCCATCGACGTAAAAAAGGGGCTGGATTTGCCGGTGATAGAAGGCATAGGCGGCGCTGCGTTGTACCTGACCGACCGCCAGCAATGGCAGTCAATGCTTGAACGGGATTTTGAAACCATCGATGGCGTGCCGCAAAACCCGACCGGATTTGGTCTGACGGTCGTGGATCACCTCACTCACAATGTTTACCCCGGAGAAATGGAACAGTGGGCTGACTATTACACCCGGCTGTTTGATTTTGAGCCAATCCGTTACTTTGATATTCGCGGCGAACAGACCGGCCTGTTGTCCAAGGCCATGCGCAGCCCGGGCGATCAGGTGAAGATCCCCATTAACGAGTCCAGCGATCCCAAAAGCCAGATCAATGAATACCTGGAAGAATACAAAGGCCCCGGCATTCAGCACATTGCCCTGTTTACCGATAACATCTATGAAACCATTGAATCCATGCAGGCCTGTGGCA
>WGBZ01000034.1 GCA_015494035.1 Lysobacterales bacterium
ATCAGATTGTTTTGCAACAGGCCCCAGTGGGCGGAACCTGAACCAAAATCATCCAGAGCAATCAAGGCGCCGTGTTCTTTTAATTGTCGCAGAAATTCCAAGCTCTTATGAGAACTCTGCAAGGGAAACTCTTCGGTGATTTCCACGCACAGTTGTCTGGCATCAATGATCCGCCGTTCTATCAGGCGCATGAGCTGATGCTGGAAGTATTCGCTCATGAGGCTGTGGGGGGTGAGGTTGATGCTGACTTTTTCAATGCCATTTCGATGCGCGTATTTGACTGCGGCCTGGAACACTTCGAATTCCAGCTGCGGCAGGCTTTCGGCATCGAAACGCGGGAAAAACTCGGCCGGGGAGTAGGGCGTGTCTTCGATTGAAGGACGTAACAATAATTCGGCCCAACCGGTTGGCTCTCCTTGGCGGTCGCAGATGGGTTCTGCAACAAAATCCAGAAAATAGTTTGGCACGATCATGTGTGCGGCTTCCTGTGTGGCTGGTAATAATAGTTATTTTTTCCAGCTTTTGCATTCGGGGAGCGCTGTCGATTATGGCATTCACGCAGGCCTATGGCAAGCTGGATGCCAGTTAACCCCCGGTTGATTGGTCGAATCGGGTTCATTGTGACAGAAATTGCTTGAGTTTTTTGTCAGGGAATGTTATTTTACTCCGCCTTCGAAAGTGGGCGCGTAGCTCAGTGGGAGAGCACTACGTTGACATCGTAGGGGTCGCTGGTTCAATCCCAGCCGTGCCCACCACTTTCGAGTCCTGCCTGACCAGACTTTCCTTTTCATTCTTATTGCCGGCCAGATTAATATTTGGCATCACTGCGTACCCCTGCGCGAACGGATAGTGATAAAATGCCCGGCTTGGCTGTGGCCACAGCAATGCTGTGCCATGACCTATGCAGAAAATACCCGGTCCAGGGTCGATGCCCACGCTCAATGCAATGGCGTGCATTTCTGATGACCGAATTTTCAAAACAGTGACACTAAGGAAGCTCTGATTGAATCTGGCGCGAGCAGATTGTCGTGTAAAATTGTTCAGTTCAAGGCGCAAACCGTACGCAATAGCAAGCTATTGTGAAGGTTTGCAACGCAGAAATGGACGGTTTTACGCCACAAGATGCCGTGTCACGATTCGATCAGCGCTTCCCTAACACTTATACATTGATTTCAAGGTGGAATGATATGCCCAGAATCACGTTGGCAGACGGCTCAGTTAAAACGTTCGATCAACCCGTTACCGGCCTGCAGGTGGCTGAAAGTATTGGCCCGGGACTGGCCAAGGCCGCGCTGGCGGTCAAGGTCAATGGCCAGCTTCAGGATTTGTCTGTGCCCATTGCCGAGGATGCCACTGTGAGTATCGTCACCCCGCGCGATGAAGAGGGCCTGGAGGTCATTCGCCATTCCACCGCTCACCTCATGGCCCAGGCTGTGAAGCGCCTGTATCCGGAGGTGCAAGTCACCATCGGCCCGGTAATTGAAGACGGGTTCTATTATGATTTTGCCAGCCCACACCATTTCACCGAGCAGGATCTGGAAAAGATTAGTGCCGAAATGAAAAAGATCGTTAAGGAAAAACTGCCGGTGCAGCGGTTGGAAATGCCACGTGAGGAGGCGATCCGGTTTTTCCGTGAGCAGGGCGAGGACTACAAGGCTGAAATTATCGAGAGCATTCCCGAAGGTGAAGTGCTGTCATTGTATAAGCAAGGTGAGTTTGTCGACCTGTGTCGGGGCCCTCACGTGCCGGACACCGGCAAACTGAAGGTATTCAAGCTCATGCACGTGGCTGGCGCCTATTGGCGTGGTGACAGCAACAACGAGATGTTGCAACGGATTTATGGCACCGCCTGGGGTGATAAAAAAGACCTCAAGGCCTATTTGCATCGACTGGAAGAAGCGGAAAAACGCGATCACCGCAAACTGGGTAAGCGCATGGACCTGTTCCACTTTCAGGAAGAAGCCCCGGGCATGGTTTTCTGGCACCCCAATGGCTGGACTCTGTATCAGAACCTGCGCCAGTACATGCGCCAGAAGCAAAAGCAGCATGGCTATCAGGAGATCAACACGCCTCAGCTTGTGGATTTCAGCCTCTGGCAAAAGTCAGGACATGCCGACAAGTTTGGCGATGATATGTTTGCGGTGGAGTCCGAAGAACGCAAATTTGCCATCAAGCCAATGAACTGCCCATGCCACGTGCAGGTGTACAACCAGGGCCTGAAAAGTTATCGTGACCTACCTTTGCGCCTGGCCGAATTTGGTTCCTGCCATCGCAACGAGCCTTCCGGTGCCCTGCATGGACTGATGCGGGTGCGGGGTTTTGTGCAGGACGATGCGCACATTTTTTGCACCGAGGACGACATACAGTCCGAGGTTTCGGCCTTTATCGACTTTTTGCATGAAGTGTATGCGGATTTTGGCTTTACGGATGTGATTTATCGCCTTTCCACCCGGCCAGAGCAACGCGTCGGTAGTGATGCCATCTGGGACAAGGCGGAAAAAGCCCTGGCCGAAGCCCTGGACACCAAGCACCTGGACTGGCAGGAGCTGCCTGGTGAAGGTGCCTTTTATGGCCCCAAGATCGAGTTTTCCCTCAAGGACTGCCTCGGCCGGGTCTGGCAATGTGGAACGATTCAAGTGGATTTCTCCATGCCCGAGCGCCTCGAGGCCAGTTTTATCGGCCCTGATGGACACAAGCAGACCCCGGTCATGTTGCACCGGGCGATTCTGGGTTCCTTCGAGCGTTTTATCGGCATTCTGATTGAACATCACGCCGGTCAGTTGCCCTTGTGGCTGGCACCGGTTCAGGCAGTGGTGATGAATATTACCGACAATCAGGCCGACTACGCCACAAAACTGGCGGAAACCTTGAAAAATCAGGGACTTCGGGTAGATTTAGACTTGAGAAACGAGAAGATCGGCTATAAAATTCGCGAGCACACCTTGAGCAAGGTGCCCTACTTGCTGGTGGTGGGTGACCAGGAGGTTGCCAACGACCAGGTGGCAGTGCGATTGCTCAACGGTGAAAACCTCGGCAGCGTGGACCAGTCGGTCCTGATTGACCGCATGTTGCGGCAAGTGGCCGAGAAAAAATAATTATTTGGAGGATCAACAGATCGCTAAAGCACAAAAAACACGGCGCAACAAAGAAATTACTGCGCCAGAAGTTCGCCTGATTGACAGCAACGGCGAGCAGGTGGGCGTCGTGTCCGTACAGGAAGCCATGGATCGTGCTGTTGGTCAGGGGCTTGATTTGGTGGAAATTTCACCGAAAGCGGAGCCACCGGTTTGCAAAATCATGGATTTTGGCAAGTTCCGGTTTGACCAGCAGAAAAAAATGCAGGCTTCCAAGAAAAAACAGAAACAGGTGCAGTTAAAGGAAGTGAAATTCCGTCCTGGCACCGAAGAAGCCGACTTTCAGGTCAAGCTACGCAATTTACGCCGCTTTCTGGAACAGGGTAACAAGGTCAAGGTCACGGTTCAGTTCCGCGGCCGCGAGCTGGCCCACCGCGAGATTGGCTCGGCCATTCTGGACCGGCTGGAAGAGGAACTGAAAGACGAGGCAGTGGTCGAACAACGCCCGGCCAAAATGGAAGGCCGGTTTATGATCATGTTGCTGGGTCCGAAAAAAACATAAAGAAGTAATGAGCCCGCGCACGGATGCGTGGGCGTGGCGCAAGCCACACAGGCAGTCGCCGGCAATGCCGGCTTTTGCATTCAGTGAGGTGGCACGGAAGGCCGTTCTCATTGCCATAACAAGCTCAACTAAGTGCGCAAGCAGCAAAGCCGGTTCACGGCTACTTACGCGAGTACAATAACCACAACAGGAGTTCACATGCCTAAGATGAAAACAAAACGGGGCGCTGCCAAGCGCTTCAAGAAAACCGCCAGCGGTTACAAGAGAGGCCATGCCTTTACGAGCCACATCCTGACCAAAATGTCTCAAAAGCGCAAGCGCAAGCTGCGCGGGACCACACAGGTCGATAAAGCGGATGTGAAAGCAATCAAGAAAATGATGCCCTATTCATAAAGGAGTAAAGGACCATGGCACGAGTTAAAAGAGGCGTCATTGCACGTCGTCGACACAAGAAAATCCTGAAACAGGCAAAAGGTTACTACAACGCGCGTCGCAAAGTTTTCCGGGTTGCCAAACAGGCGGTGACCAAAGCCGGTCAATACGCGTATCGTGACCGCAAGCAGAGAAAACGCCAGTTTCGTGCGCTGTGGATTACCCGCATCAACGCCGCCGCGCGTGAATGTGGTTTGTCCTACAGCCGATTTATCAACGGTCTGAAAAAAGCCAACATTTCCCTTGATCGCAAGGTACTGGCTGACATGGCCGTGCATGACAAAAAAGGTTTTGCTGCCGTTGCCGAACAGGCAAAAGCCGCACTGAACTAATGCGTGCGCCTTCGGGCGTGGATTGGTTTGCCAATCCGTCATTTTCCAGGGGAAATGGGCTACCACCGGCCTGTTTCCCTTTTTTTATGTGCCAGTGACACGCCCAAACCAGTGGCGTGAGGCGCTCGCCAGAACATTAAATGGACATTGCCGTGGACAATCTGCAGGAACTTCACCAACAGGCTGAAAAAGAGCTGGCTGATATACAGGAACTGAAGCAGCTGGAAGATTTCCGGGTCAAGTACCTGGGCAAGAAAGGCCTCGTGACCGAACAACTCAAACAACTGGGCAGCCTGCCGGCCGAACAGCGCAAAGCCGCCGGACAACGAATCAATCAGATCAAGCGGCAACTCCAGCAGGCCATTGGCGCGCGTCGCGAAGCCCTGGCCGAAGCCGCCTTGCAGGCCCGTTTTGACCAGGAGCGTGTGGACGTGACCTTACCTGGCCGTGTGGTTGCACCCGGTGGCATACATCCGGTCAACCGCACCATGAATCGTATCAGTGATATTTTTTCGCAACTGGGCTTTCAGGTGGTGACCGGCCCGGAAATCGAGGATGACAAACACAATTTTGAAGACCTGAACTTCCCGGCCCATCACCCGGCGCGAACCATGCACGATACCTTTTACCTGCCTGATGGCCACCTGTTGCGCACGCACACCTCGCCGGTGCAGATCCGGGCCATGAAGGAACGCAAGCCGCCAATTCGTATTATTGCGCCAGGCCGTGTCTACCGCAGTGATTCCGATCAGACCCACACACCCATGTTCAATCAGGTGGAAGGGCTGGTGGTTGGGGAAGACATCACCTTTGCCAGCCTCAAGGGCGTGCTGGAGCAATTTGTAAGCGCCTTCTTTGAAAAAGACCTCAAGATTCGCTTGCGGCCATCGTACTTTCCCTTTACCGAGCCGTCGGCCGAAGTGGACGTGGAATGGCAAAAGGCCGATGGCAGCAGCAGCTGGCTGGAAGTGCTGGGCTGCGGCATGGTGCACCCCAATGTGTTGCGTGCCGGCGGCATTGACCCGGAAAAATACACGGGTTTTGCCTTTGGCCTGGGTGTGGAACGCTTTGCCATGCTGCGATACGGGGTTAATGACCTGAGAAAATTCTTTGAAAACGACGCCGAATTCCTGCGCCAGTTTTCCTGATCTGAACACAGCAAAGACAACAAAAACATGAAATTCAACGAAAAATGGTTGCGCGAATGGGTGAATCCCGCCATAGACACCGATACCCTAGCTGAGCAGTTAACCCTGGCGGGGCTGGAAGTGGATGGCATGGCGCCGGCTGCCGGTGAGTTTTCCCAAGTGGTGGTTGGAGAAATCATCGCCTGCGACAAACACCCGGATGCAGATAAACTGCAAGTGTGTGCGGTGGATGTGGGGCAGGCCGAGCCGCTGCAAATTGTATGTGGCGCGCCCAATGCCCGCACAGGGCTGAAAGCGCCGTTGGCGCTGGTGGGAGCGGTTTTGCCAGGGAACTTCAAAATCAAAAAATCCCGCCTGCGCGGGGTGGATTCCCATGGCATGTTGTGTTCGGCGGTGGAACTGGGCCTGAGTGATGACCATTCGGGCTTGCTGGAGCTGCCGGATGACGCCCCGGTGGGCAAGGACTTGCGCGACTACCTGGATCTGGATGATACCGTGATTGAGGTGGACCTGACCCCCAATCGCGCTGACTGCTTTAGCCTGCGTGGCCTGGCTGGTGAAGTGGCTGCACTCAATCGCCTGCCGGTGCAGGCTCCGGATTGTGAACCGGTGGCGGCCGCTGCAGAGGACATCATGCCGGTCAATGTGACAGCCACTGAAGATTGCCCACGGTACCTGAGCCGGGTCATCACAGGCCTTGATCCCAAGGCAGCAACGCCCGTCTGGATGAGCGAAAAGCTGCGTCGTTGTGGCCTGCGCAGCATCCACCCGGTGGTGGATGTCACCAACTACGTCATGCTGGAGCTGGGACAACCCCTGCATGCGTTTGACAAGCAGCGCATTGGCGACACCATTGAAGTGCGGCGCGCCCGCCCCGGCGAAAAAATCACCTTGCTGGATGGCAAGGAAGCCACACTGGATGACTCCTACCTGCTGATCAGCGACAGCCAACGCCCGTTGGCCATCGCTGGCGTCATGGGCGGTGGGGACAGCGGCGTGAGTGAGGCCACAACGGACATTGTGCTGGAATCGGCCTGGTTCAAACCCTCCACCATCATGGGCAAGTCTCGCACCTTGGGCATTCACACCGAATCAGCCCACCGCTTTGAACGGGGCGTGGACCCGCAATTGCAAGGAATGGCCATGGAACGGGCCACAGCCTTATTGCTCGAAATCACCGGAGGAACGCCCGGCCCGGTGAATGAAGTGCTTTCGGTAGAACACCTGCCACAACCTGCAGAAATTACACTACCCCGAAAGCGCATCCGCCAGGTGCTGGGAGTGGACTTGACTGATGAACAGGTTCAGGAAATTTTGGAAAGCCTGAACATGCGAGTCTCCACCGTGGACGACGGCTGGCGCGTGATCCCACCCAGTTACCGGGTTGACCTGGCAATTGCCGAAGATCTGATCGAAGAGATCGCCCGTCTGGTGGGCTATGACCGCCTTCCCAGCGCCAACCTGTCTGGGGAGCTGGCCATCGAACCGCTACCCGAGGCCGTAATGGCGGAAAACCGCCTGCGCGATGCCCTGGTGGATCACGGCTATCTGGAGGCCATCAACTACAGTTTTGTGCCTGAAAAACTGATGCAGCAGACCCGGCAGTCGGGGCCATTCATTGACTTGGCCAATCCATTGAATGAAGACATGGCCATCATGCGTCCGCAGCTTTTCCCGGGCTTGTTGCTGAATCTCGGGAACAACCTGCGGCGCCAACAGGCCGATGTGCGCTTGTTTGAACTGGGCACGGTTTTTGACAAACAGCCTGGCGAGAACACCCCTTATCAGGAATCCCAGCACCTGGCAGCGGTGCGCAGTGGTTGGCAACATGATGAAACATGGGCTTTCGAGAAAAAGCCCATGGACTTTTTTGATATGAAGGGTGATCTGGAAGCGGTGTTGAAACTCAACCGCCAGCCTTACGCTTTTCGTCCGGCCACCAAACCCTGGTTACACCCGGGCCGCTCAGCGGATGTGATTGTGGATGAGCAGGTGGTTGGCTGGCTGGGACAGATCCACCCTCAGGTGGCCAAGGCCCTGGGGATTAAAAAAGACGTTTATGCCATGGAACTGGACGCCAGCGCCATTCGTCAGTCGGCCTTGCCACGCCATGAAGAGGTGTCAAAATTCCCGGCCGTGCGGCGTGATTTGGCTGTTATGGTCAAGATCAGTGTTAACTTTGATGAAATCAGGGCCGTCATTGAAGCCATTGCTGGCCCGCTGTTAAAGCAGGTGATATTGTTTGACGTTTACACCGGTGAGAGCGTGGAATCCGGATGCAAAAGTCTGGCTATTGGCTTGATTTTACAGGAAAAAAACAGAACTTTATCGGATAAAGAGGTAGACAAGGTGGTGGATGAGATTGTATCCTCTTTGAAGGATGAGTTGCAGGCTGAAATCAGAGGTAGCGGATGACAATCACGAAAACCGACCTGGCAGAAGCCCTGTACATGGATGTGGGGCTTAACAAGCGTGAAGCCAGTGAGCTGGTCGATGCTTTTTTCAACCTGATCAAAGATACGCTGGCCGATGGCCATGGAATTAAACTGTCCGGATTTGGCAATTTTGAGTTGCGAGACAAGAAAGCCAGGCCGGGAAGAAACCCGAAAACCCTGGAAGAAATCCCCATATCCGCCCGCCGGGTGGTGGCCTTCAAACCGGGTCAAAAACTAAAAATGACAATCGAGACCTATGCTGGATCAAGACCACAATAAATCACTGCCTCCCATTCCAGCCAAGCGTTATTTCACCATCGGTGAGGTGAGTGAGTTATGTAATGTCAAACCCCACGTCCTGCGTTATTGGGAGAATGAATTTCCTGATCTGAAACCGGTCAAGCGGCGTGGCAACCGGCGTTACTACCAACGTCACGATGTGATCATGATTCGTCAGATTCGCAGCCTGCTGTATAACCATGGTTACACCATCAGCGGGGCCCGTCAGAAGCTGTCCGGCACTAAAACCGAAAAGGAAGCCAGCAAGTCCTATCAAATCATTCAGCAAACCGTGTCGGAACTGGAAGAGATCCTGGATCTGCTCAAGTCCTGAATTGCGCCTATTGACCTGATTCCCGAGCAACCGGGTTTATGGTTTGTTTTTTTCTTTTTTCCCTCCGGATGGCATAAAAAAGCTTGCCAATTTTGCTGTTCGGATTAAAATGCACGCACAGTAATTCCACCGACGATAATTTCAGTACAATCACTGTCGGAAGATCGAAAAATCGGAGCGTAGCGCAGCCTGGTAGCGCACCACAATGGGGTTGTGGGGGTCGGAGGTTCGAATCCTCTCGC
>WGBZ01000035.1 GCA_015494035.1 Lysobacterales bacterium
CCGGATTCACATCAACAAGGAACTGGAACAGATTGAAAACGCCTTGCCCAAGGCCGTGGCCGCCCTGAAAAAAGGCGGTCGCTTGGTGGTGATCAGCTTTCACTCGCTGGAAGACCGGCTGGTGAAGCGGTTTTTCAGGGAAAAGTCTTCCACCGGCCCGGTGAACCGGCGCATGCCGCTGGCCATCGAGGACAAACAGCCTGAGTTGCGCCTGATTGGCAAGGCCATCAAGGCCTCCAGTGAGGAAGTGGCGCAGAACCCGCGTTCGCGCAGCGCCATCATGCGCGTGGCGGAAAAAACATGAGCCGGCTGACGCCCTGGCTGGTGTCTCTGGCTTTGCTGGCGGCTACTTTGGCGGTGGTGGTGGACTCGGTTTATCGCCAGCACCGCACCCGGCAGAAATTCGCCAGCCTGCAGGTGCTGGTGAAAAAGGAGCAGGAACTGAATCAGGAATGGGGTCGCCTGCAAAGCGAATATTCCACCAAGGTGGACAACGGGCTGATCGAACGTTTTGCGCATGAACGCCTGGGCATGAAAAAGCCAGAAAACGACCAGATTATTACCATAAGCCGATGATAAAAAAGACCGCAGCAGACACCAAACGCATCAGCCGCCGAATGAGCGTGTTGCTGGCGGTGCTGGCCTGCCTGTTTGTGGCCGTGGCGGTCAAGGCGTTTAAGGTGCAGGTCAATCAGACCCGCTTTTACCAGCGCGAGGCCAACAAGCGGCAGATACGCACGGAAACCATACCGGTGTCGCGCGGGGTTATTTATGACCGCAATCAGGAGCCACTGGCCATTTCCGTGGCCATGGAGTCGGTGTGGGTGGATCCGGCCCGGTTGATGGAAAACTTTGACCGCATTGATCAGCTGGCGCAAAAGCTGGACCTGGACGCCGACAAGCTGAAAGCCCTGGTGTCTTCCAGGCAGCAACGGCGGTTTCTGTATGTCAAACGGTTGATTGAGCCGGAACTGGCCGATGAGATTCGGGCCTTGAACATCGAAGGAGTCAATTTCCAGACCGAATTCAAACGGTTTTACCCGGCCGGAGAAACCGCCGCGCAATTGATTGGTATCACCAACATTGAAGACAAGGGCCAGGAAGGCCTGGAGCGGTTTTTTGACGAGGACCTGTCCGGTGACCCGGGACTCAAGCGCGTGGTGAAGGACTCAAAAGGCAATGTGATTCGTGAAGTGGAAGAAATTCGTCCTGTGGTTCCGGCCCGGGATTTGCACATCAGCATTGACCGCCGCCTGCAATACGCGGCCTATCGCAGCCTGAAAAAGGCCATGTATCGCTATGGCGCCAAATCCGCTTCGGCGGTGGTGTTGGATGTGGCCACCGGTGAAGTGCTGGCGCTGGTCAACCAGCCCTCATTCAACCCCAACAAGCGCGACCCGGAAGCGCTTAAAAAAGGCTTGCTGAACCGCGCCATGATGGACGTATACGAACCCGGTTCTGTGATGAAACCCTTTACCGTCATTGCGGCCCTAGAAAGTGGCAAGTACACGCCCGAGACGGTGATAGACACATCGCCCGGGCGTTGGGAAATCGATGGCACGGTGGTGAATGATTTTCGCGATTACGGCGAACTGACGGTGGAACAGGTGATTGCCAAGTCCAGCAACGTCGGCATGGCAAAAATCGCCCTGGACATGGACAAGGAACACCTGTGGGACGTGTACCGCCGCTTCGGTTTTGGCGCCCCCACGCAGAACCTGATTCGCAGTGAATCCTCCGGTTACTTTCCGCACTTTCGCAAATGGCGCCGGGTGGATCAGGCCGCCATTTCACGCGGCTACGGCTTGTCGGTGACCGTATTGCAACTGGCGGCGGCCTACGCGGCCATTGCCAATGAGGGCCGTTGGCGCGCGCCGTCCTTCATCAAGGGCCTGATCAACCCCGACAAGGCGGTGCTGGACCCGGCCATTGCGCGGCAGATACGTGACATCCTCAAGGCCGTGGTGTCCGAGCACGCCACCGGCCACCGGGCACGCATTGACGGTTATCGCGTGGCTGGCAAAACCGGCACCGCGCGCAAGAACGAACACGGCCAGTACGTGGACAGGTACGTGGCCACCTTTGCCGGCTTTGCGCCCGCGGACAATCCGCGCCTGGTGGTGGTGGTCAGCGTGAATGATCCGGCTGGGGATGAATTTGGTGGGGGGCAGGTGGCCGCGCCGGTGTTTGCCGAAATCATGCAGACCGCCCTGCGCATTATGAATGTGGCGCCGGATGTGCTGCCGCAAGAAGACACCGACGCTATGGCCAGCAGCCACCGCAAGGCCCGGAAACAGGTCGTGGAGACGGCTACGGGAAGGACCCCATGAGTGAAAAAAAACCAGACAAAAGGCAAAAACCGTGAAAACCGCTGATGCCAAACACAGCCTGAATCAGGTGCTGACCTGGTTGGGTTTGCCGCCACTGGCCGAAGACCGGCCGGTGGGCGGATTGTGCCTGGACACACGCCGGTTGCGCACCGGTGATGTGTTTCTGGCCATGTCCGGTCACCAGATTCATGGTTTCGATTTTGCCTATCAAGCACAACGCGCCGGGGCGGTGGCCATTTTGACTGAAACGCCGCGTGCGGACCGGGCCAAACCCAAATCCCGCCGTGAGCCGCTGGACATTCCGGTGATTGAAGTGGATGACCTGTCGGCCCGGCTGGGCCACCTGGCCGCGGCCTGGCATGGGAACCCCTCACAGCAAATGGCCGTGACCGCCGTCACCGGCACCAATGGCAAAACCTCCGTGGCCTGGTTGCTGTTACAGGCCTGGGACGCCCTGGGCCAGCGCGCTGCCTACATTGGCACACTGGGGCAGGGTGACTTGCATGGTTTGACGCCGCTGAAAAACACCACGCCCTCGGCGCTGGAAATGCAGGCCTTGCTGGCGGATTTCCGCGACCATGGCTGCCAGCGGGTGAGCGTGGAAGTGTCTTCCCATGCCCTCAGCCAGGGGCGGGACAAAGGCCTGCGGTTAAAAAACGCCATTTTCACCAACCTCAGCCGTGACCACCTGGATTACCACAACACCATGGCCGAGTACCAGCAGGCCAAAGCACGTCTGTTTGCGCATCAGGAACTGGAAAACGCCATCATCAACCAGGACGACCCGGCCGGCCGCGACATCAGCCAGCAATTGCCCGCTGCGGTGCGGTTGTGGCCCTATGCCGCCAGTGGCCGCCTGGCCGATTCCGCCGCGGCTCCCATGGCGGTGCTGGCAGAAAACGTGCGACTGCATCCGGCCGGGCTGGATTTTACCCTCTGCCTGACGGACGAATCCGGCCGCGTGTGCCAGCAAGCGCCCATCAAGACGCGCCTGTTTGGCCACTTTAACGTGGATAACCTGCTGGCGGTGGCCGCTGCCCTGTTGGCCGAAGGGGAATCGTTTACAGATGTGGCGCGGGTCTTGCCGGATTTGCAGCCGGTGCCCGGGCGCATGAATGTGGTGGATCACCGTCAGCATGGCCCTTTGATTGTGGTGGACTATGCCCACACGCCCGATGCCCTGGAACAAGTGCTGAAAGCCCTCAAACAGCATAACGCGCGCAAGATCTGGTGCGTGTTCGGCTGTGGCGGCAACCGCGACAAGGGCAAGCGGCCACAAATGGGGCACATTGCTGAAAAACTGGCCGATGAAGTGATCCTCACAGACGACAACCCCCGCTTTGAAGACGGTAACGCCATTATCAACGACATCAAATTCGGCATGTTGAGCCAGCCACGCGTGATCCGCAACCGGCAAAAAGCCATCGAGCACGTGATCCATAATGCCAGCCCCAGCGACCTGATTCTGATTGCCGGAAAAGGCCACGAAGCGTGGCAGGAAGTGCAGGGCGAATACCTGCCGTTTGACGACACACTGATTGCCCGCGTGGCCCTGGAGCGGTGCGCATGATTCGGCTGAACCTGCATCAGGCCGCGGCCATCACCGGTGCCACGCTGGTGGGCAAACCGGTGCGCTTTGCCGGTGTGAGCATCGATAGCCGCAGTGCCTGCGACGGGCGCCTGTTTGTGGCCTTGAGTGGCGAACACAGTCATGGCGAACGCTTCTGTCAGGCGGCCATTGATAAAGGGGCCGTGGCCGTCATGGTCAACCGGGCACAGGATGTGCCGGTGCCGCAATTGCTGGTGGCCGACACCCAAAAAGCCCTGGCGGCCCTGGCTGCGGCCTGGCATCGACAGGTGTCGCCGGTCACCATCGCGGTGACCGGATCCAATGGCAAGACCACGGTCAAGAACATGCTGGCTGCAATCCTGTCACAATCCCGCACAACCCATGCCACCGCAGGCAACTACAACAACGAAATTGGCGTGCCGTTGACGCTGCTGGCCACACCGGCGGATGCCCAGTTATCGGTGATTGAAATGGGTGCTGCCCAACAGGGAGACATCACCGCCTTGACGGCCTTGGCACCACCGGATGTGGCCCTGGTGACCAATATTTCAGAAGCCCATGGCGGGCGATTTGGCTCAATGGATGACATCGCCGCCGGCAAATCCGAACTGTACCGGGCCTTGAAAAAAGGCGGCACGGCCATTCTCAACCGGGATGACGCCTATTACGCCTTCATGCGCCAGGCAGCCGCTGGCAATCGCCAGATCACCTTTGGCCGACATGCCGACAGCGATGTTCGTTTTGTGGGTGCAATGGATGAGAAGGATAAATCCCCTGACCTTTGCCGCCTGCACTTGCCTGATGGACAGCTGCTTGAGAGCCGCTTGCCGGTGGCCGGTGAGCACAATGCGCTCAATGCTGCGGCCGCCGTGGCCGCTGCCTGGTCGCTGGGCGCGTCTGCTCAGGACATGCAAGCCGGGCTGGAAAACTTTGCGCCGGCTCCAGGGCGTCTGCAACGGCGTGGTTCGGTGCGTGGCGTGACCATTCTGGATGACAGCTACAACGCCAACCCGGCTTCAGTACGCGCAGCCATTGACGTGCTGGCTGAAAGTCCGAAACCTGCCTGGCTGGTGTTGGGCGACATGGCAGAACTTGGTGAAGCCAGCGCGGAACTGCACAGGCAAGTGGGTGAATACGCACGTCAACAAGGCATTGCTGCCCTCTGGAGCATGGGTCCCAAAGCGGCCCAGGCAGCGAAAGCCATGGGTTCTGGCGGGCATGCCTTTGATGACAAACACGCCTTGCTGGAGGCCCTGTGGTCAGCCTGGCCGGGGACAGGCACCGTCCTGGTCAAGGCGTCTCGCAGCATGCAGATGGAAGAGGTGGTGGACGAACTGTTGAAAAAGGAGAAGGCGGCATGATCCTGTGGCTGGCAGAACTTTTGCGCGACCAGTACAGTTGGCTGAACCTGTTTGGCTACCTGACTTTTCGCGCCATCATGGCCGCGTTGACCTCGCTGGCATTGTCTCTGATGCTGGGGCCCTGGTTCATCCGCCACCTGCAAGGGCGGCAGATTGGCCAGCAAGTGCGCAATGATGGCCCCCAGAGTCACTTGAGCAAACAGGGTACGCCCACCATGGGCGGCGCCATGATTGTGTCGGTGATTGTGCTCTCCACCCTGCTGTGGGCTGATCTTCGGAACCCCTATGTGTGGCTGGCCCTGTACGTACTGGTGGGCTTTGCCATTATCGGTTGGCTGGACGATTACCTGAAAATCTCGCGCGGCAATTCCGCCGGCCTGCCCGGCCGCTGGAAATACCTGCTGCAGTCTGTGGTGGGCTTAAGCGCGGTGCTTTTTCTGTATTATTTCGGGCACGGCAGTTTCACCGAAGAACTGGTGGTGCCGTTTGTCAAGGACACGCACTGGTCGCTGGGCTGGTGGATGATTCCGCTGGGCTATTTTGTCATTGTCGGGGCCAGTAACGCGGTTAACCTCACTGACGGACTGGATGGTTTGGCCATCATGCCAACGGTCATGATCGCCGCGGCATTGGGGCTTTTTGCCTACCTGGCCGGCCACGCTGTTTTTTCCCAATACCTCTACATCGCCTACGTGCCCGGGGCCGGCGAGCTGGCCGTGTTTTGCGCCGCCATCGTGGGCGCGGGGCTGGGTTTTCTCTGGTTTAACACTTACCCAGCCCAGGTTTTCATGGGCGATGTGGGAGCGCTGGCCCTGGGGGCGGCACTGGGTATTGTGGCCCTGATTGTGCGGCAGGAACTGGTGTTTTTTATCATGGCCGGCGTATTCGTGATGGAAACCGTCTCGGTCATCCTGCAAGTGGGCTCTTTCAAGTTGCGTGGCAAGCGCATTTTTCGCATGGCCCCCATACACCACCATTTTGAACTCAAGGGATGGGCTGAACCCAAGGTGATAGTGCGCTTCTGGATTATTTCCCTGGTGCTGGTGCTGGTGGGGCTGGCCACCTTGAAAATTCGTTAATAATTGGTTGAAAAGTTTTTTCTCAAAAAGGAAACGAAAAAAACGTGAAACACGGGCAAGGACATCATGAAAAAGCAAGCCAGTAAATTATCCGCTGGCAGCCTGCTGGCTGTGGGTGTGGATTTCTGGCTGACCGTGGCCGCGGTCGGCTTGCTGAGTATCGGCATCATCATGGTGGCGTCTTCGTCCGTGGCGATTGCCGATCACTATAATCATGACGCGTTTTATTACCTCAAGAAGCACCTGACATTCATCGGCATCGGTCTGGCCTTGTCGGCGGTGGTGATGGCCATTTCCAGTCAGAACCTGAGCAAAATGGCCTGGTTTTTTCTCTTTCTGGCCTTTGCCCTGCTGGTGCTGGTGCTGATTCCGCACCTGGGTGTGCGGGTCAATGGCGCGCGCCGCTGGCTGAACCTGGGCGTGGCCCGTTTTCAGGTGGTGGAAGCGGTCAAACTGGCGCTCATCGTCTACCTGGCCAGTTACCTGGTGCGTCACCAGAAGGCGGTGCAAAGCCAGTTTATGGGTGCTTTGAAGCCGCTGCTGATTGCCGCGGCGGTGGCTGTGCTGCTGTTGCTGCAACCGGATTTCGGCTCGGCCGTGTTGCTGTTTGCCATTACCCTGATGATGATTTTCATTGCCGGCGTGCGCCTGCGTTACCTGGCGCTGGTGGGCCTGACCACAGTGGCCGGCATGGCCATGGTGGCCG
>WGBZ01000036.1 GCA_015494035.1 Lysobacterales bacterium
ATCTGGGAATAATCCTTAAATTCGCCACCTTGCTTTTCAGCCGACACCTTGGTCAAAGCCGCTGTCAATGTGGTCTTGCCGTGGTCAACGTGACCGATGGTGCCTACGTTGACATGGGGTTTGTTACGTTCAAATTTTTCTTTTGACATTGTCGTGCTCCACAGCCAAAAAGTTAACTGGCAAATATTAATACTGTAATGATGGTGCCCATAACTGGAATCGAACCAGTGACCTCTTCCTTACCAAGAAAGTGCTCTACCGACTGAGCTATATGGGCACATGACTTGTAACTGGAGCGGGTGATGGGAATCGAACCCACGTATTCAGCTTGGAAGGCTGAAGTTCTACCATTGAACTACACCCGCGAATCCGATCATTCCGCCGAAAACTCGGCCGTCTCTTGCACCAATCGCTCTCATTTCTGCTCAAGATGGTGGAGGGAGGAGGATTCGAACCTCCGAAGGTAGAACCAGCAGATTTACAGTCTGCCCCCTTTGGCCGCTTGGGTATCCCTCCAGCCTGAGCAAAGCAGAACATTGTCGCTTAACTAATGACTGATGTCAATAGCCAGTTAACAGATGCCCTGTCAGCATAAAGCCACCCCGGAAACCGGCTGAAACGCGGGTCAATCAGGCTTGACCGGCAACCGGTGTCGCGTTTAAGGCGGCTTTGTCAATGGCTCCCAGCCCGCCTTGCGGCAATCTGGTGGCACATCGAGCGCGGTATTATACCCATAATCGCAGTAGTCGAAAAGCCTCGAAGATAAAAATGCGTAATTAATTAAGCGCGGCTGATAACGGGCACCGCTGCCCCACAACAAGCCCAGCATGCGCTGCCTTTGTGATGGGGAAAAACGGTTCCAGTGCTGAAACAACACCACCGCCGCAGCGTCGATCACTGCCGCTTCGTGGGCCCCTTTTTGCAAGGCATTGAGCCAGCCTTTGGTGTCCAACTGGCCCTGTGCTAGTCGCCATTGTTGCTGCAACAAAAGGTCATAGGGCCAACCCGGTCGAAGCGACTTCAATTGCGCCAGATTCTGTTCAACACCGCCTTCATCAACACCCTGACCTGCCTGTTTTCTGAAGATGGCCTCGTGAACACGAAGTTCTATGGCGTTGGGGTCAAATGGTTCCCAGGGCAGGCTGTTGGGAGGCAGTATTTTCTGCTGGCGCCAGGTTTTGTGCCAGGCGTCCAGGCCCAGTTGCTCGCGCAGCAACAGAAAAAACACCAGGGTCATCCCCAGCAGCCCCATCAGAGCCAGCCATTTTCGCCATTTCAGGGACATGGCAACGCCATTAACTGGAAGCGTGATAACCGTAATGGGTGTAGTAAGCACCTTCGTAAGGTGCATACTTGCCATATTTTCCAGTGCGCGCCACCATCCGGTTGATGCTGATGCCCAGAATTGGAACGCCCACGCGTGTTAGCTTGCTGGTGGCATTGATGGCCATCTGGCGTGGAACGCTATCGGCCCGCAGGACAAACAGCGCGCCGTCCACCTGGCGGCCAAGCACCAGGGCATCGCTCACGGCCAGCACCGGTGAACAGTCCACAACCACGTATTGAAACCGGTCTTTCAGGCCCTGCAGCAAGGTATTGAACTTCTGCGAAGACAAAATCTCCAGCGGATTGGCCGGGCTTGGGCCGGACGGCAACAGGTACAGGTTTTCGTTATCCATTTTCTGCAGGCATTGAGAGAGTTTTTTCTGCCCCAGGATGCAGGTGGTGAGGCCATCGGGTTCACGCTGATGGGTGGTTTCGCCTTTTGCCAGCAATGACTGGGTGATGGCCGGGCGGCGCAAATCGGCTTCCACCAGCACCGTTGGCCCCAGGTGCGAGAGGGCCGTTGCCAGGTTAATGGCGGTAGTGGTCTTGCCTTCTCCGGGCACCGAGGATGTCACCAGCAGGCTGAGCTTGTCCGCATCCGGCCGTGAGAGCAACACGCCAGTGCGAAGGGTGCGCACGGCCTCGGCAAAAACGGATCGGCCCTTGCGGGAAAAATGCAGGGCCGCCGGCGCTTCGGCCAGCTCCTTTTCCGTCAGCTCCGGCAATGTCCCTATCACGGGCAACTTGAGTTTGCGCTCCACTTCATCGGTGCTGCGGAATGTGTTGTCCAGGTATTCCAGCAGGAAAGCCAGCGCCAGACCCAGCAGGGCGCCCACGGCCAGACCCGTCAGCACCATCGCCTTGCGGTTTGGCTTGTATGGACGTTCCGGCACGTCCGCATAATCCATTACGCGCGCATTGATGGCCTGAATGCCTTCATCGCTGACCGCATCGGTCTGCTTGAATTTTTTCAGAAAATCGGAATACACCTGCTGGCTGAATTCATAGTCGCGCTTGAGTGCGGCCAACTCAAAGTCCTGCTCGTTCTTTTGCTTGAGCTGGTTCTGATTGCGGGCCACTTCGGCTTCCATGTGTCTGATTTCGTCATTCAGCATGCGGTATTCTGACGCCACAGCATCGGCAGCGGATTGCAGCTGGCTGTTAAACTCCTGTCGGGCTGCTTCCGCGGCGGCTTTGGCCTGGATCATTTTGGGGTGTTTGGGACCGTATGTGCGGCTCAACTCGCTGACTTTGTCACGCTGCTGCAGCCACTGGCTCTGGGCCTGACTGACCGCCGGTCTCTCCAACAAGGCCGGCACGCGGGCCAGCACATCCGGCGATTGGCGCGCTGACTGGATGCGATTGAATAGCGGCGCCAGCGTGGCCTCTTTTCGACGCAGTTCGGCCAGGCGGTTTGTGGCCGTGGCCAGGCTGCTTGAATACAGTTCATCGGCACCATCCACCAGCAGCAGCTTCTGCCGCTTCTGGAAATCACGCAAGGCCTGTTCAGCCCGCTTGACCTTGGTCTCCAGTTCCGGTAACTGGCCGGCCAATAGCTTCATGTCCCGTTGCTTGGTTTTCAGCCGCGACTCCAGCACCTCTTCCAGGTAGGATTCGGCCAGGGCATTGGCCTTGGCTGCTGCCATTTTCGAGTCGGTGTCATCAAAGCCAATGGTGAAAACGCTGGTGCCTGGCTCCTGAGCGATCATCACCGATCGTCGCACGCTGTTGACGGCTGCCTGATGGGCTTTTTGGGGGTCGACCGTTTTGGCCGGCTTGTTCCAGGTATCGGGCAACCAGGCCAGGTACCACGGCGTTTTTTCGTCATTTTCAGATGAACCTGCCGCAGGCGCGTCCAACCGCAGCTTGTTCACCACCCGCTCTGCCACGGGTTTGGAACGCATGATCGCCACCTGATTGGGGTAGAATTCCCAGCCCACGCCCATGACCCCATACAGGGAGTCGATCCCCGAAGTCTGATTGGGACGCTCGATAATCAGCCGGGAGCTGGCCTTGTAGACAGGCGTTGAGCGCACAGCCAGAAACACCGCCAGCAACAATCCAAGCACGCTCAGGCTCAGAATGACCACTGCGTGTTTCCGGATCAGCTGCCAGATTTCCTTGATATCCAGTCCGCTGGCAGGTGTCACTTCTCCAGCGGGGGTTTCCAGGTTGAGAGGGGGTTGCTCGCTAGGGTTCAAGGATTTTCACGTCATCGTTTTAAGGGTTGGTGAAGGAGCCTCTGATTGAATCGTGACACGGCATCTTGCGGCGTAAAATCGTCCATTTCTGCGTTGCAAACCTTCACAATAGCTTGGCTATTGCGTGCGGCTTGCGCCTTGAGCTGAACAATTTTACACGACAATCTGCTCGCGCCAGATTCAATCAGAGGCTCCTTAAAGGCCTGGCTCTGTACCGGGCCTGTGCACCGGCGGCCAGTTTCGCGCTCATTGTGTCGCACTGGTCTAGCATTTCTTTCGTCACTTCCATAATACCCCAACTCCTCGGCGGGGCAAGCGTTGGGAACATACTGATGAACCACGGGAATGTTTATCGCGGCGGGTTGCTCACCTCGCCTCGGGCAATAGGCTTTTTTGGAAACCTCTGATCAAATCGTGAACTCACTTCTCACACCTGAAATGTCCAATAACTGCGTTAAAGCCCTTGCCAATAGCCCACTATTGGCTGCGAACTTCGCCTTGTTCTCGAACATTTCCGGCACAATCTGCTTCGTCCAGATTCAATCAGAGGCTCCTTAGAAAAAGCTCTGTTTGACCTCAATGACGTCGCCAGGGTACACCGCTTCATCCAGGTTCACGCGCGCCCGCTGCTTGCCGTCGGCCTGCTGCTTGACCCGGAAAATTTTCTTGCGTGATGCCCGTTCGGTCATGCCTCCGGCCAGGGCAATGGCCTTGCGCACCGTCAGCCCGGGCTGGAAATCAAACGCACCGGCATTGTTGACTTCCCCCTGGACAAAAACTGGCTTGTACTTGCGCACGGTGACCAGAAACTGGGGATTGACGAAATAACCGTCCTTGAGTCGGGCCAGGATATCCAGCCGTAAATCTTCCACCGTGCGGCCAGCGGCCTTGACCTTGCCGGCAAAGGGGTATTCCACAAAACCCGCCGCATCCACGGTTACATCCAGCTTTAGTTCCGGCTCTCCAAACACCTCCATGTGCAGTTGGTCTCCGACATTGATGACATATTCCCTGCCGCTTGCAGCGGGGTTTTTGGCCTCTGGTTGGGCCAGAGCCGCCCCCAAACTTGTCAGTAACAGGCAGGCCAGCACAAACCGGGCAAGATTTTTCCAGCGCGGTTTTTTCAGCACGGCCTTTTGTGGTGAGTTTTTGCCCATTTCCATCATCGGTTCGGTTCTAACAGCGGTTTTATCAAAGGTATCCTTCCAGGCTTAGCAGCCAGGTGTTTTCATCAAATTCGAAAAAAGGTTCGCTGGAGTTGCGCTGGTAGCGCTTGAACGCCAACCCCATCAAGACCTTCGGATGCCACTGATAGTTCACTGAAATACCGGCACTGGTCAAGTCATCATCCCGCAGGCTCTGGCGGTATTCATAGCTGGCCAGGCCCAGGTTAAGCCCGGTGGAGAAGCGACGATTCCAGTGGTGGGTCCAGCCAAAATCCACGTTTTGGCGCAAGATAAAAGACCCGTTGCCATCGGTTTCATCCGTTTCGCGTGAGGTGGACAAATCAAACACCGAATAACTGCGTGCGTGCCAGGTGGCGCCCAGTTCCCAGCCTATACCCGCATAATCGGCTCGCAAGGGATCATCGAATGACTTGGCCAGATAACCGGCCAGCGCCCGCAATGAGGTTTTGCCCGTGGCCTGCCAGTCCAGACCCAGCATCAGGCGGTTTTCGGTATTATCCAGCGTAGCCACATCATAGTCGATCAGGGTGTGTCGGGCCTCCACCAGCAATGAGGTCTTCGGCTTGATGCGGTGGCCGTAAGTCACGCCCAGGTAGCGCGTTTTTCGATCCCGACCGCGCGTGTACAGGCGGTTATTGTCGTACTGGCGACGAATGGCGCCCAGGTCCACATCCACATAGCCACGCGCACCCACCGAACCGTAGTGCATGCCAGCGCTCAGGCCCAGGGAGTGCCACTGATCCGGATCCAGCCCCAACGGCAGCAAATCGCCTTGCTGGTTGCCCGTGCCACGCCGGTCACTGGCATTGTAATATTCTGCCGAAGCCTTGAAGCGGGCCCGCCGGCTGTGCTGATAACCCACCGTTGCCAGGGCGTGATGGCTGTCAAAATTATCGCGCGGCGAATCGGCAAAATTGGTGCGATTGTAGTCGTATTGAAGCGCCACATCCACTTGTTCACCGCTTCTTTCCAGACGCAGACCCGGTGCCAGGTTGGTATACAGCGAAGACACCGTATCCGTGTTGGCGCGGTATACATTATCGGTGTGGCCGATGGAAAAACCAAAAGTCGGGTAGAGCACAAAATCGCCCAATGCCATGCCGGTTTCTTCCGCCTTGGCATTGGCCACTACGGCACAGAAAATGCTTAGGCACAGCAGTGCCTTGTTTGAATACTTCATAAAACTCCCATCCACTTGATCCCGCAATTATTGTGGCATAAGCCCGCGGGGGAATAAACTGCCAGAGCGCTTAAATTTCCAGACGTATCAGTTTGTGACACTTTGCCCCTCCTTTTTCTGTTCGTTTGCCGATTCGTTTGAAAGACCGGGGGATAAGTCCCGGTAGTGCGCGGCCCGGAACCCGAAAAAAGAAGCGGCCAATGCCAAGGCCGTGAGTGCATTGGCCGGAATGCGGGCATTGAAATCCAATAAGCCGTGCAGCAATAAATAAATCAAAGCAGCGAACGTCAACGACGCGCCCAAACGCAAATCAGAATCCATCGCAGCACGAGTGCCGCAGACGCGCCAGGCCTGATGCATCACCCACCACAGCAAAGCCAGCAGGATCAGCGCACCCAGCCCGTTTTCGATGACAAATTCCAGATAATCATTGTGCGCGTGGTCAAAAAAATGCGTTTGACCGGCCTGACGATGCAGGACGAAAAAGTGCTGATAGGCTCCGCCACCCACGCCCCAGGGGAAATACTCACCAACGTGCCGAATGCCCTGCTGAATCGCCAGCCAGCGCTCACCGGCCAGCGAGTCCTGACCCGACGCCAGTCGCTGGCCGGTGTGGACAAGC
>WGBZ01000037.1 GCA_015494035.1 Lysobacterales bacterium
ATCTGGGAATAATCCTTAAATTCGCCACCTTGCTTTTCAGCCGACACCTTGGTCAAAGCCGCTGTCAATGTGGTCTTGCCGTGGTCAACGTGACCGATGGTGCCTACGTTGACATGGGGTTTGTTACGTTCAAATTTTTCTTTTGACATTGCTTTTCTCCAAGCGGTAATTAATTGTCTTTGATCAGATCTTTGGTTACGCTCGCAGGCGCTTCCTGATAATGGTCAAACTCCATTGAATAGGTGGCTCGACCCTGAGTCGCTGAACGCAAGTCAGTGGCATAACCAAACATTTCGCTCAATGGAATGTGAGCACGGATAACCTTACCTGATGGAGAATCGTCCATACCTTGCAGGTTTCCTCGACGACGATTGATATCGCCTACTACGTCACCCATGTAATCTTCCGGGGTAACAACTTCCACCTTCATGATGGGTTCAAGCACTACGGCGTCCGCTTTCTTGGCGCCTTCCTTAAATGCCATGGAACCGGCAATCTTGAAGGCCATTTCGCTGGAATCCACTTCGTGGAATGAACCATCAAAAAGGGTAACTTTGACGTCAACCACCGGGTAACCAGCGATTACGCCATTTTCCATTTGCTCCTGGATACCTTTGTCCACCGAAGGGATGTATTCCTTGGGAATTACACCACCCACAATTTCATTGACAAACTCATAACCGGCACCTGGTTCCTGGGGCTCGATCTTGATTTTGACGTGACCAAACTGGCCGCGACCACCGGACTGGCGCACAAACTTGCCTTCCTGCTCCACGGCCTTCTTGACTGTTTCACGGTAGGCCACCTGCGGATTACCGACATTGGCCTCCACGCCAAACTCACGCTTCATGCGGTCGACAATGATGTCCAGGTGCAGCTCACCCATACCGGCAATAATGGTCTGACCGGATTCTTCGTCGGTATAAACCCGGAAAGAGGGATCTTCCTGAGCCAACTTGCTCAGGGCAATGCCCATTTTTTCCTGGTCGGCCTTGGTCTTTGGCTCCACGGCCACCGCGATCACCGGCTCGGGGAATTCCATCCGTTCCAGAATGATGATGTTGTTTGGATCACACAGCGTGTCACCGGTGGTCACGTCCTTGAGGCCCACGGCTGCGGCGATATCACCGGCGCGCACTTCCTTGATCTCTTCACGGCTGTTGGAGTGCATTTGCAGCAGACGGCCCATGCGTTCTTTCTTCTGACGCACGGAGTTGTAAACCGTGTCACCGGAATTGACCACACCGGAATACACACGGAAGAAGGTCAGTGTGCCCACAAACGGGTCCGTGGCGATTTTGAAAGCCAGGGATGAGAAGGGTTCGTCGTCGCTGGCCTTGCGTTCGATTTCTGTTTCGCCGTCTTCGGCCAGTCCTTTAACCGGAGGAATATCTACCGGGGAAGGCATGACTTCAATGATCTTGTCCAGCAGTGCCTGCACGCCCTTGTTCTTAAACGCAGAACCGCACACAACCGGCACAAGCTCGTTGGCGATGGTGGCGTCGCGCAGGGCTGTCATGATTTCGTCTTCGGTCAGCTCTTCGCCTTCCAGGTACTTGTTCATCAGCTCATCGGTGGTTTCCGCAATGGACTCCAGCATGAACTCACGGGCCTTTTCGCAATCAGCCTGCATTTCTTCAGGGATATCCCCGTACTCGAACGTGGTTCCCATGTTGTCCTCGTCCCACCAGATGGCCTTCATCTTGATAAGGTCGACCACACCACGGAATTCGTCTTCGGCGCCAATGGGCAACTGCAAAGGCACCGCATTGGCGCCCAGGCGATCGCGCATTTGCTCTACAACACGCATAAAATTGGCACCAGAACGGTCCATTTTGTTGACAAAGGCCATGCGTGGCACTTGATATTTGTCAGCCTGCCGCCAAACCGTCTCGGACTGCGGCTCAACACCGCCCACTGCACAGAATACTGCTACGGCACCGTCAAGCACACGCAAGGAACGCTCAACTTCGATGGTGAAGTCAACGTGCCCCGGAGTGTCAATAATGTTGATGCGATGTTGCGGAAACTGCTGTTCCATGCCAGACCAGAAACAGGTTGTGGCCGCGGACGTAATGGTGATACCGCGTTCCTGCTCTTGCTCCATCCAGTCCATGGTGGCATTACCATCGTGCACTTCACCGATTTTGTGGGACACACCGGTGTAGAACAGAATGCGTTCTGTGGTGGTGGTTTTACCGGCGTCGATGTGCGCCATGATGCCGACATTGCGGTATCTGTTAATGGGAGTCTTGCGTGCCACGTCTTTATTCCTGTTAAGTGTCTGTTGCTAAAGTGTTTACCAGCGGAAATGCGCAAAAGCCTTGTTGGCTTCGGCCATTCTGTGAGTGTCTTCACGCTTCTTCAGCGCGGCGCCACGGTCATGCAGGGCATCCATTAGTTCGCCTGCCAGCTTTGCGGGCATGCCGTCTTCCCCACGTTTGCGCGCCGCTTCAATGACCCAGCGCATGGCCAGGGCCACCTGACGCTTGGGGCGAACTTCCACAGGCACCTGATAGGTTGCACCGCCAACACGGCGAGATTTGACCTCAACCATTGGCTTGACTTTGTTCAGTGCGGTTTCGGCCAGCTCAGCCGGATCGCCCTTTTCCTTTTCAGCCATTTTTTCCAAGGCGCCATACACGATCTTTTCGGCGATGGACTTTTTGCCATCCTTCATGACCATGTTGACAAACTTGCTGATGAACTCACTGCCGAATTTTGGATCGGGCAGGACTTCGCGATTAAAGTTTTTCTTTTTTCTGGACATACTACTGACCTATGAGTTGACGCTGACAAGAAGCCTTACTTCTTGGGACGCTTGGTTCCGTACTTGGAACGACCTTGACGACGATCGTTAACGCCCGCTGTATCCAGCGCGCCACGAACCACGTGATAACGAACACCAGGCAAATCCTTTACCCGGCCGCCACGGATGAGCACGATGCTGTGCTCTTGCAGGTTGTGGCCTTCACCGCCGATATAACTGGTTACTTCGTAACCGTTGGTGAGACGCACACGCGCCACCTTGCGCAAAGCGGAGTTTGGTTTCTTGGGCGTGGTGGTGTACACACGCGCGCAAACGCCTCGACGCTGAGGGCAGGCTTGCAACGCAGGAACATTGGTCTTGTAAACCTTTGGCTTCCTGGGCTTTCTTACTAACTGGTTAATCGTTGCCATAAAATTTCTTTACCCTATAGAAAACAAACGACAGGCCGGTCGAAACCGGCCTGTCGGATTAAGAAGGGGGATTTTAGAGAGACAGGCCCCACCTGTCAAGGCTTGCGCCTGATTTTCGCCTAAAAATTTGCCTCAAGGAGGTTTCGTTTTAGTCCCTATCTGAACCGTGCCGGATCATTCGATTTTGAACAATCCGGCAATCAATTGGCAAAACCTTTGATCAGGCTTCGCTGTTCTCCCCCTCAGTGCCATTGTTCGGCGCAATCTCAGGAGCCGCATCCGGTGTGGCTTCAGGTGCCACGGCCACCTGGGCTGCACTTTCGGCATCGGCGGCATCGCTCATCAGGTTATTCTCGATAGCGGCCAATTCCGTCTGCAATTCAGACTCGCGACTTTGGCGACGTTCCTTGTGGTAAGCCAGACCGGTACCGGCCGGGATCAGTCGACCCACGATAACGTTTTCCTTCAGCCCACGCAGGTGATCTTTCGCACCCCGGACGGATGCTTCGGTCAACACGCGTGTGGTCTCTTGGAAGGACGCCGCGGAAATAAACGACTCGGTGGCCAGTGATGCCTTGGTGATACCCAGCAATTGCAGCTGGAACTTGGCTGGCTGACCGCCCTTGGCTTCCACATCGGCATTGACCTTGCGTACTTCCTGCAGACTGACCTGTTCGGTCTTGAGGAAATCCGTGTCGCCCGGGTCGGTGATTTCGACTTTGCGCAGCATCTGCTTGACAATCACCTCGATGTGCTTGTCGTTGATGCCAACGCCCTGCAGGCGATACACTTCCTGGGTTTCATCAATCAGGTAGTTGGCCAGGGCCGGCACACCCTGCAGGCGCAGGATGTCATGCGGATTGGGATCGCCTTCCACCACCACTTCGCCCTTTTCCACGTGCTCGCCTTCAAACACAATAATCTGACGCCATTTGGGAATCAGCGTTTCGTGCTTGACGCCATCGGCATCGGTGATCACCAGGCGGTTCTTGCCTTTGGTCTCCTTGCCGAAGGAAACAATGCCAGAGGCTTCGGCCTGAATGGCCGGGTCTTTCGGCTTGCGTGCCTCGAACAGGTCGGCCACACGCGGCAGACCACCGGTGATGTCGCGGGTTTTACTGGACTCCTGCGGAATACGCGCCAGGAAGTCACCCACATTCACTTCCTGCCCGTCCTGGATGCTGATGATCGCACCAGCCGGCAGGTAATACTGGGCAGGAATATCGGTGCCGGGAATGTTCACCGGCTTGCCTTTCTTGTCAACCAGTTGCAACAGCGGACGCAAATCACGACCGGCCGTGCCCCTTTGCTTGGGGTCGGTGATGACAAAGCTGGTCAGTCCGGTCAGTTCATCGGTCTGTTCCTGAACCGTGATGCCATCCTTGAAATCGCTGAAACGGACGATGCCGGACACTTCGGTGACAATCGGGTGGGTGTGCGGATCCCAGTTGGCAATAATGGCCCCGGCTTCTACCTTGTCGCCATCTTTAACGTTGATGACCGCGCCGTAAGGCACTTTGTAGCGTTCACGCTCACGACCAGATTCATCCATGATGGAAATCTCGCCTGAACGCGACACGGCCACAAGCTTGCCGTCGCTGTTTTCCACCGTTTTGATGTTATGCAGGCGCACGGTGCCGGAGGTCTTGACCTGGATGTGGTCGGTGGCTGCGGTCTTGGCCGCGGCACCACCAATGTGGAAGGTCCGCATGGTCAGCTGGGTACCAGGCTCACCAATGGATTGCGCCGCAATCACGCCCACGGCTTCGCCGATGTTGACCAGTTCGCCACGGGCCAGATCGCGGCCATAGCACAAGGCGCAGACACCGTGTTCGGTTTCGCAGGTAATGGCTGAACGCACTTTGATTCGGTCCAGGCCCAGCTTTTCGATTTTTTCCACCCAGGCTTCATCCAGCAAGGTGCCGGCCTTGATCACCGGCTCGCTGTCGTCTTCATTCAGGTAAACGTCTTCGGCCACTGTCCGGCCCAGCACACGCTTGGCCAGCGGTTCGATGACTTCGCCACCGTCCACAATCGGGTGGATGTCCAGGCCCTGAGTGGTGCCGCAATCATCCTCAGTCACCACCACGTCCTGTGCCACGTCCACCAGACGACGCGTGAGGTAACCGGAGTTGGCTGTTTTCAGTGCCGTATCGGCCAGACCCTTACGTGCGCCGTGAGTGGAAATAAAGTACTGCAGTACGTCCAGCCCTTCACGGAAGTTGGCCTTGATGGGCGATTCAATAATGGAACCGTCGGGTTTGGCCATGAGGCCACGCATACCGGCCAGCTGACGCATTTGTGCCGCCGAGCCACGCGCGCCGGAATCGGCCATGACATAGACCGAGTTCATGGAGTCTTGCTTGACTTCTTTGCCTTCGGCATCAACCACGGTGTCCTTGCCCAGGCTTTCCATCATCGCTTGGGCGATCTGTTCATTGGCCCGCGACCAGATGTCGATAACCTTGTTATAGCGTTCACCGGCAGTCACCAGACCGGAGGTGTATTGATCCTGAATTTTCAGGACTTCTTTTTCGGACTCTTCCAAAATGGCGGCCTTGGCTTCCGGAATGGTCAGGTCGTTGATGCCAATGGACATGCCGGCCATGGTCGCGTGACGGAAACCGGTGTACATCAGCTGGTCAGCCAGCACCACGGTGTCCTTGACACCAAGCTGGTGATAGCAAACGTCCAGCAGTTTGGAAATGTTTTTCTTGGTCAGCACCTTGTTGATGTGCTCGAAAGGCAGGCCTTCGGGCAGGATCTTGGCCAGCAGGGCACGACCAACAGTGGTGTCAACGATTTTGGTTTCTTCCACCCAGTTGCCGTCTTCGTCCCGGTGCTTTTCGGTCATGCGCACCTTGACTTTGGCCTGCATGCCCACTTCGCCGTTTTCATAGGCGCGATACACTTCGTCGATATCAGCAAAAACAGTGCCCTCGCCTTTCTGATTGATGAGCTCACGGGTCATGTAATACAGACCCAGTACCACATCCTGGGACGGCACAATAATGGGGTCGCCATTGGCCGGTGACAGGATGTTGTTGGTGGACATCATCAGTGTCCGCGCTTCCAGTTGTGCTTCAATGGACAACGGCACGTGCACGGCCATCTGGTCACCGTCGAAGTCGGCGTTAAAAGCGGTACACACCAGCGGGTGAAGCTGGATCGCCTTGCCTTCAATCAATACCGGCTCAAAGGCCTGAATGCCCAGACGATGAAGCGTGGGGGCACGGTTGAGCATGACCGGGTGTTCACGGATAACCTGGGCCAGAATGTCCCAGACTTCCGGTGTGCCCTGATCCACGGCGCGCTTGGCGGCCTTGATGGTGGACACGTAACCCTGTTGCAGCAACTTGCCCAGAATAAAGGGTTTGAACAACTCCAAGGCCATCTTTTTGGGCAGTCCACACTGGTGCAGGCGCAAGGTCGGGCCAACCACAATCACGGAGCGGCCGGAATAGTCCACGCGCTTGCCCAGCAGGTTCTGACGGAAGCGGCCCTGCTTGCCCTTGATCATGTCAGCCAGGGATTTCAGCGGGCGCTTGTTGGTGCCGGTAATGGCGCGGCCACGACGGCCGTTGTCCAGCAAGGCGTCAACGGATTCCTGCAGCATGCGCTTTTCGTTGCGCACAATAATATCGGGCGCGTGCAGTTCCAGCAGGCGACGCAAACGGTTGTTGCGGTTGATAACGCGACGGTACAAGTCATTCAAGTCGGAGGTAGCAAAACGGCCACCATCCAGCGGCACCAACGGACGCAAGTCCGGCGGCAGCACCGGCAGCACGGTCATGATCATGTGCTCGGGGCGGTTGCCACTCTTGTTGAATGATTCAAACAGCTTGATGCGCTTGGACAGGCGCTTGATCTTGGTTTCGCTCTTGGTGGAGTTGATTTCCTCGCGCAGCTTGACCAGACCCTGATTCAGGTCGATGGCCTTGAGCAGCTCGTAAATGGCTTCGGCGCCAATCTTGGCCACAAACTCATCGCCCCACTCGTCCAGTGCCTGCATGTACTGTTCTTCAGTCAGCAGCTGACCCTTTTCCAGATCACTCATGAGCGGATCGGTCACCACGTACGACTCGAAATACAGGATGCGTTCGATTTCGCGCAGGGTCATGTCCAGCATCAGACCGATGCGGGACGGCAGCGATTTCAGAAACCAGATGTGTGCCACCGGGCTGGCCAGGTCAATGTGACCCATGCGTTCCCGGCGCACTTTGGTGCGCGTGACTTCGGTGCCACATTTTTCACACACCACGCCACGGTGCTTCATGCGCTTGTACTTACCGCACAGGCACTCATAATCCTTGATGGGGCCAAAAATGGCGGCGCAAAACAGGCCGTCACGCTCGGGCTTGAAGGTCCGGTAGTTGATGGTTTCGGGTTTCTTGACCTCACCATAGGACCACGAGCGAATCAGTTCCGGCGGAGCCAGACTGATTTTGATCGCATCAAAATCGGCCTGTTTTTCCTGGGGGTTAAATAGTTTCAATAATTCTTTCACGTTTGTTTCTCCCGAATCTTATTCGCTTTCCAGCTCGAGGTTGAGGCCCAGTGAACGCACTTCCTTGACCAGTACGTTGAAGGATTCCGGCATGCCGGCCACCACTTCGTATTTGCCATCAACAATGTTTTTGTAGGACTGGTTCCGGCCTTCGACGTCATCGGCCTTGACCGTCAGCATTTCCTGCAGGGTATAGGCCGCGCCATAGGCTTCCAGCGCCCACACTTCCATTTCACCAAAGCGCTGGCCACCAAACTGGGCTTTACCGCCCAGCGGTTGCTGCGTCACCAGCGAGTACGGGCCGGTGGAGCGGGCATGCATCTTGTCATCCACCAGGTGGTTGAGCTTGAGCATATACATGTAGCCGATGGTCACGGGGCGGTCAAAGGCTTTGCCTGTGCGCCCGTCATACAGGGTGGCCTGGCCTTCCACGGGCAGCTCGGCCAGCTCCAGCAGGCTCTTGATATGCTCTTCCTTGGCGCCGTCAAATACCGGCGTGGCCATGGGCACGCCATCGCGCAGGTTATTGGCCAGCTCGAACAGTTCCTCATCGCTCAACTCTTTCAGGTTGACGCGATTTTTCTGATCCAGGTTATAGATCTTGTTGAGGAAGGTGCGCAATTTGGTTGCCGAGGCATTTTTCTTGAGCATTTTGTCGATCTGCTCACCCAGGCCTTTGGCCGCCCAGCCCAGGTGCACTTCCAGCACCTGACCGATGTTCATCCGTGAGGGCACGCCCAAGGGATTCAGGCAGATATCCACCGGTCGGCCATCCTTGGTGAAGGGCATGTCTTCCTGCGGCACAATCATGGAAATAACGCCCTTGTTACCGTGGCGTCCGGCCATTTTGTCACCGGGCTGAATGCGGCGTTTGACGGCCAGGTAAACCTTGACCATTTTCAACACGCCAGGGGCCAGGTCGTCACCGGCGGTAATCTTGCGCTTTTTCTCTTCAAATTTTTCTTCGAAGATTTTTTTCTGGCGCTGGATCTGCTCGGCGGCCTGGTCCATCATTTCGGCAATTTTCTTGTCGGCCGGCTTGATCTCAAACCAGTCTTCCGGCTCGATGCCATCCAGGTATTCTTCAGTGATGACGTCACCTTTCTTGAGGCCTTTGGCCCGCGTGACCTTGGCGCCGACCAGCTGTTCACGCAGGCGCTGGTAAATCACACCACGCATGATGCGGAACTGGTCTTTCATTTCCTTGCGCACTTCGTCCAGGCGCTCCTGTTCGATGGCTTCGGCGCGTGCGCCTTTTTCTATGCCATCACGGGTGAAGACCTGCACGTCAATAACGGTGCCGTTCATGCCCGAAGGCACTTTCAGCGAGGAATCTTTCACATCCAGGGCTTTTTCGCCAAAAATCGCACGCAGGAGTTTTTCTTCTGGCGCCAGTTGGGTTTCGCCTTTGGGCGTGACCTTGCCCACCAGGATGTCACCGGGCTTCACTTCAGCACCGATATAGACGATGCCGGATTCATCCAGTTTGCTCAACGCGGATTCGCTGATGTTGGGAATGTCCGCAGTGATTTCCTCAGAACCCAGTTTGGTGTCACGCGCCACACAGGTCAATTCTTCAATGTGAATAGTGGTGTAACGGTCTTCCTGCACCACGCGTTCGGAAATAAGGATGGAATCCTCAAAGTTGTAACCGTTCCAGGGCATAAAGGCCACCAGCATGTTCTGACCCAGTGCCAGTTCACCGAGGTCGGTGGACGGGCCGTCGGCCAGCACGTCACCCTGCTCGATGGCATCGCCTGCCTTGACGATGGGGCGCTGGTTGATGCAGGTGTTCTGGTTGGAACGGGTGTACTTGGTCAGGTTGTAGATATCCACACCGGGATCGTCCTCACCGATTTCCTCGTCTTTGACCCGCACCACAATGCGGCTGGAGTCTGCCAGTTCAACCACGCCACCGCGTTGGGCGATAACGGTCACACCGGAGTCACGCGCCACGGCGCGTTCCATGCCGGTACCCACCAGCGGCTTTTCGGCCTTCAGGGTGGGTACAGCCTGGCGTTGCATGTTGGAACCCATCAGCGCGCGGTTGGCGTCATCGTGCTCCAGGAACGGGATCAGGGCCGCCGCCACCGAAACAATCTGTTTCGGTGACACGTCCATGTAATCCACTTCCGTCGGTGGCACCATCACCACTTCACCGCGCTGACGGCAGACCACGTAGTCTTCCACCAGCTTCTTGTTCTTGTCCACCTTGGCGTTGGCCTGGGCGATGGAGAATTCGCCTTCTTCAATGGCTGACAGGTAATCGATGTCGTCAGTCACCTTGCCCTTTACCACACGACGATAAGGCGTTTCGAGAAAACCGTATTCATTGGTGCGGGCATAAACTGCCAGCGAGTTGATCAAGCCGATGTTCGGGCCTTCAGGTGTTTCAATGGGGCACAGACGACCGTAGTGCGTCGGGTGCACGTCGCGCACCTCAAAGCCGGCCCGTTCGCGGGTCAGACCACCTGGGCCAAGAGCGGACACACGGCGCTTGTGGGTAATTTCCGACAGCGGGTTGTTCTGGTCCATAAACTGCGACAGCTGGTTGGAACCAAAAAACTCCTTCACGGCTGCGGCCACCGGCTTGGCATTGATCAAGTCACGCGGTGTCAGGCCTTCAGATTCCGCCATAGCCAGGCGTTCGCGCACGGCTCGCTGCACGCGCACCAGACCGACACGGAACACGTTTTCTGCCATTTCGCCCACAGAACGGACGCGGCGATTGCCCAGGTGATCGATGTCATCGGCTTGTCCCAGGCCGTTGCGGATGTTGACCAATTCTTTCATGACATCAACGATGTCTTCCTTGGTCAGCACGCCGGTGCCATCGTCGTCCGGGCGACCCAGACGGCGATTGAATTTCATCCGGCCCACTTCGGACAGGTCATAACGGTCCGGGTCAAAAAACAGGCCTTCAAACAGGTTTTTGGACGCCTCTTCCGTGGGCGGTTCACCAGGGCGCATCATGCGGTAAATCTCGATCAGGGCTTCGCCTTGAGTGCGAGTCGGGTCGAGGCGCAAGGTGCTGGAAATGTACGGGCCTTTGTCCAGGTCATTCACCAGCAGGTACTTGAATGACTTGACGCCGGCCTCACGCAGTTTTTCCAGCGCTTCTTCGGTCAGCTCGGTGTTGGCCGGCAAAATGACCTCGCCGGTGTCCTTGTCAATGATGTTGTGAGCCAGTATCTTGCCAATCAGGTATTCATCGGTCACCGGAATGGTCTTTATGCCAGCTTTTTTCATCAGCCGTTCGTGACGGGCGGTAATCCGCTTGCCTGCCGGAACGATGACCTTGCTGCCGTCCTTGATGTCCAGTGGCAACACTTCACCACGCAGATCTTCGGGCTTGGCCTTGAGGCTGGCACCTTCTTTTTTCAGGGTGACGTCAATGGTGTGGTAGAACAGGTCCAGGATTTCTTCATCGCTGTAACCCAGGGCATGCAACAAAATGGTCGCAGGCAGTTTGCGGCGACGGTCGATACGCACAAACACGTTGTCCTTGGGGTCGAACTCCATGTCCAGCCAGGAACCACGATAGGGAATGATGCGGGCCGAATACAGCAGTTTGCCAGAGGAGTGGGTCTTGCCTTTGTCGTGATCAAAAAAGACACCCGGTGAACGGTGCAACTGGTTCACAATAACGCGTTCGGTGCCGTTGATAATAAACGTACCGGTGGATGTCATCAGTGGCAAATCGCCCAGGTAGACTTCCTGTTCCTTGACGAACTTGACTTTTTTCTTGCGGGCGGAGCTTTCCTTGTCGTAGATGACCAGGCGCACAGTGGCGTGCAACGTGGCGCCATAGGTGAGGCCGCGCAGTTTACATTCGCGCACGTCGAACTCGGGTTCTTCAACCCTCACATCGACGTATTCAAGCCGAGCGTAACCGGAAAAACTTTCTATGGGGAAAACGGAGTCCAACGCATCGTGGAGGCCGTTTTTCTTGGGGTTGGTTGGGCTTTTACCGAGAAAACGA
>WGBZ01000038.1 GCA_015494035.1 Lysobacterales bacterium
CCGGTCTGCCGAAAAAATGGCAGCCGGGCAAGTTGAACCCGTACAAGGTGCTCGCCAGCGACATTTACTCTTGAAAAACCGGCCAAGCCGGATGCCGGGTTTTCCCGACCCGTATTTCCCCTGAGCCCGAACCTGAAACATTCCGAACCTGAAAGCAGACTCATGAAAAAACTGAAAATCATCGCCACCGGCGGCACCATCGACAAGGTCTATTTCGACGACAAGAGCGACTACCAGATTGGTGATCCCATTGTCAGCGACGTGCTGGAGAACATGAACGTGGCATTTGAATACGAGGTGCTGCCGCTAATGAAAAAAGACAGCCTTTACATTACCGATGACGATCGCGAACTGATCCGGCGCCTGATCGAAAAATCGCCGGAACGGCACTTTCTCATCACCCACGGCACCGACACCATGGTGGAAACCGCCCGCTTTCTCATGGACACCCCGGGCAAGGTCATTGCCCTGACTGGCGCATTGACGCCGGCACGCTTCAAGGACACCGACGCAGTGTTCAACATTGGTTGCGCCGTGGGCGCCCTGCAGAGCCTGCCCGAAGGCGCCTGGGTGGTGATGAACGGCAAGGTCTGGGACCCGCGCCAGGTGAGCAAAAACCGCCGCGCCAACCGGTTTGAAGAAAGCGGCAAATCCGAATACACTGGGTGACAGTTCGCCGGCCCCAGCCCATCACTGACCGGCACTTACCCCCAACCCATAGCTACACAGGAACAGCATGGCGCAGATTCTAGAAACCCATCCGGACAACCCGCAACCGCGTCACATTCGCGCCGCGGCGCAGGCCCTGCGCGAGGGCAAGCTGATTGTTTACCCCACCGATTCCGGCTATGCCTTTGGCTGGCGCATGGACAACACCAAAGCGCCCAAAACCGTGGCCCAACTGCGCGGACTGGAAACGCCCCATTTTTACAGCATCATGGTCAACAACCTGTCGCAGATCAATGACTTTGCCCTGATGGACAACGTGGCGTTCCGATTAATAAAAAACCACACGCCCGGGCCCTACACCTTTATTCTGCCAGCCACACGGCGGGTGCCGAAAAAACTCCAGCACCAGAAACGCCGTTCCATCGGCGTGCGGCTGCCGGATAATCCGGTGGTGCACGAGCTGGTGGCGGAACTGGGCGAACCTTTCATGAGCTCCTCGCTGGAACTACCCGATGCCGACATGCTGGAAACCGATGCGCGGGACCTGAACGAGCGCATTGGCCACGCGGTGGAATACATCATCGACACCGGTTTTGTGCCGCCCGAACCGTCCACCGTGGTGGACCTGGTGGATGGCGTGCCGGTGGTGCTGCGCGAAGGCAAGGGAGTGGTGGACTTTGTCTGAGCCGGACAAACACCTGGGCCAACCGCTGGCCACCCAGCAGGAGCTACCCATCGCCCTGGTGGAAGGCAAGCCCTACACCGAAGTGCCGGTGGATCTGTACATTCCGCCAGACGCGCTGGAAGTCATTCTGGAAGCCTTTGAAGGCCCGCTGGATCTGCTGCTGTACCTGATCCGGCGCCAGAACCTCGACATTCTCAACATCCCCATCGCCGAGATCACCGCGCAATACGTTGAGTACATCAACCTGATGAACGCACTCAATTTCGAACTGGCGGCCGAATACCTGGTCATGGCCGCCATGCTGGCTGAAATCAAGTCGCGCCTGCTGCTGCCGCGCCAGGCCAGCGAAGAGGACGAAGAGGAAGACCCGCGGGCGGAGCTGGTGCGCCGCCTGCAGGAATACGAACGCTTCAAACAGGCCGCCGAAGACCTTGACCGGCTGGAACGGCTGGAACGCGATTTTGCCATCTGCCGCGCCTTTGTGGAGCACAAGGTGCGCGATTACACGCCACCGGATGTGGATATTAATGACCTACTAATGGCCTTCAAGGACGTGCTGGCACGAGCTGATTTGCGCGTTTCACACGAAATCGAGCGCGAAGTCATGAGCGTGCGTGACCGCATGATTCGTGTGCTGGATACCATCAATCAGCGCGATTTTGTGCCCTTCAGCGCGCTGTTTGATCCAGAAGAAGGCAAGGCCGGCGCGGTGGTGTCATTTCTGGCCATCCTCGAATTGCTGAAACAGAAAATGCTCGACCTGGTGCAAAAATCGCCCTATGGTTCGATTTACGTGCGCGGCGTGGCCGAAAATACCTCAGCGGCAGGCCATAGCCAGCCACTGGCCAGTGACTTTGACTGAAACCGCGCACCTCACCCAAGACCTTTACCCGGAACCGTATGGAACAGAAGGAAATAAAAAACATCGTCGAAGCGGTTCTACTGGCCGCGGAAGAGCCCATGAACCTGAAACAGCTGCGTGCGATTTTCAGCGACAATGAAGCGCTCTCGGCTCAGGACATCAGCCAAGCCCTGGCCGGGTTACAGGAAGACTATGCCGAGCGCGGCATCGAACTGAAAGAGGTGGCCAGCGGCTTCCGTATTCAGACCCGGCCCAAAGTGCAGACCTGGGTGTCGCGCCTGTGGGAGGAAAAACCCAAAAAGTACTCCCGCGCCTTGCTGGAAACCCTGGCATTGATTGCCTACCGGCAGCCCATTACCCGTGGTGAAATTGAGGACGTGCGCGGCGTCTCGGTCAGCACCAACATCATTCGCACCCTGATGGATCGCGAATGGATTCGGGTGCTGGGCTATCGCGATGTGCCCGGCAAGCCGGCCATGTTTGGCACCACTCGCCAGTTTCTTGACTATTTCAATCTCAAATCATTGCAGGACTTGCCCAGCCTGGCCGAGATCAAGGAACTGGAAGCGCTGGAACCGGAATTGAACTTTGCCCCGGTTTCGGTGGCCGAAGCCGACCCGGGCCGTGAACAGGAAAGCGACCCGGACAAGCCTGCGGAAATGCCATCGGGCAACGAAGCCGGCAGCGAATAAAACGCACCTGAAGCAATTCTTTACCCCATAACAACAAGAAGCACACACCATGAGCACACAAGAACCCAAGCAACGACGACACACCCCCATGAGCGAACGCCTGCAAAAAGTGCTGGCGCGTTCCGGCCAGGGTTCCCGCCGTCAGATAGAAAAAGACATTGAAGCCGGCCAGGTGCTGGTGAATGGCAAAAAAGCCAGCCTTGGCCAGGCCGTCAAGGAAGGGGATAAAATCAATTACAAGAAACGCGTTTTCGAGGTGCAGCGACGGCCCATCCTGCCCAAGGTGCTGTTGTACAACAAACCCGAAGGAGAAATCTGCACCCGCCATGACCCCGAAGGCCGCAAAACCGTCTTCAGCAACCTGCCCAAGCTGAAAAACGATCGCTGGATCAACATTGGCCGACTGGACATTAACACCAGTGGCCTGCTGCTGTTCACCACCGACGGCAAACTGGCCAACCACCTTATGCACCCCTCAGCCGGTGTTGACCGCGAATACGCGTGCCGCGTGTTTGGTGAGGTGACCGACGAAATGATAGAAAACCTCAAGCGTGGCGTGGAACTGGAAGACGGACCGGCACGTTTCAGCGACATCCAGAAAGCCGGCGAAGGGGAAAGCAACCAGTGGTTTCATGTGGTGCTGATGGAAGGCCGCAACCGGGAAGTGCGGCGCCTGTGGGAATCCCAGGGCGTGCAGGTCAACCGCCTCAAGCGCGTCCGTTACGGGCCGGTTTTCCTGCCCAAAAAACTGCGTAAGGGCCAGTCCATGGAGCTCAGTCCCAAGGACGTAAAAACCCTGTACGAAGACGTGGGGCTGGAAAGTGACCAGCACGAGTTGGTGGCCAAACACGTGCGCCGCTGAAGAAAATGTGAGTCACCCGCCATGGGAAAATGCCTGCAGCCGGGAACCCGGCTCGGTTTCGCGCTTCTAACCGACAGGGAATAAACATACATTTACTCCGGCACTCCGGCAACCAAACCACAAACGGAACAGAACAAGACCATGAACAAGAAAATCATATTTTTTCTACTGGGCCTTTTTGTCGTGCTGATACTGGCCAACTTCTACTTTATGAATCAACGCGTGAATAACGCGGAACAGTCATTGCCAGTGACCGTAGAGACCACGCAGGGCGCCAGTGAAACTCCCAAATCCCGCATGGACAAGCCCGGCAGCCAGTCCGCACCAGTAGCGACACGCCCGCAGCAGCAAACACAAACCGCACAGAAGAAGCACAGAAAAACCAGCCAGGGCAACTGGCAAAAACCGGCCTACACTCCCACTGAAGAAGAACAGGCGCGAGCGGCCATTCTGGCGACCATGACGCCGGAAGAACGGCAAGAGGCGCAAAAAGACCTGTACAAGATGAGCATGTTCTACCGCTCGGCGGAACAAGTGGACCAGGCCATTGAAGCGGCCAGAAAAAACGGCAACACCCAGGTGGTGGAAAAGCTGAAACGCTTCCGCATGCTTGCCTATCCCATGGACTAAATTTCAGACTGGGCTTAAAATTTGCTTGAGGAGACAGGCTTCAAGAACTCCGCTCACTAGGGAAGCTCTGATTGAATCTAGACAAAGCAACTTATGCCTGAAATGTTCGAGAACAAGGCGAAGTTTGCAGCCAATAGCGAGCTATTGGCAAGGACTTCAACGCAGTTATGGGCATTTCAGGTGTGAAAAGCGAGTTCACGATTCGATCAGAGCTTCCCTAGCGGAGTTGCAAAGGCATTATGCGCTAGCTAGCCAACCATTCCATAGCATCTTCCAGATTTTCGAAAAAACGCACTTCCCCGGCCACAAACCAGTTGGCCATTTTGGCCAGAAATTTTTCCCACTTTTTGTTGCCAACAATGGCAATTTTTTCAAACTGGTTGCCATGCTTTAAGCCCAGTTTAAAGTCATCCCAAGCAGCTCTGGGCTCCCAACCTTCCAGTTCGGTGGCATCAATTAACACCCTTACTCTTGGTTCGGTGACCTTAGCCAGGGCCGCATCAAGCATTGGTGTCATTTTTTCATAATCTTCATGGGTGAGCTTACCCACCGCTTTCATGTAAACGAAATAACGGTCTTGAACACGTTCCACACCGACAACAAATCCGTGCTTCTTGATGGTCATGGCTTTTCTCCTTATCGCTGAATAGTGGTTATTATCTGGAGGTGGCTAGCCTGTTTTCAAGCAATTCTGCAAGCCATATATGGCCATGTAGTAAAAAACCCGCCAGCAGGCGGGTCAGGTTGCTGACAAACCCCGGTATTTTTGCCGGGGTTTGTTATTTCAGGCGTTTGCAGGAGTAGGTGTAGCTGGTTGCCTGGAAATGGTGACTGGGTGATAAAGAATGCCCAGAATGTCAGAAATCC
>WGBZ01000039.1 GCA_015494035.1 Lysobacterales bacterium
AACCGGAGCGGCTGGCCAACGGCTATCGCGATTACCCGCCTGATACCCTGCAACGCATCCAGTTTATCCAACACGCCAAGGCGGTGGGATTTACCTTGCGGGAAATACAGGATTTGCTCTCCATTCAGGTGGCAAAAGAACAACACACCTGCGAGGAAGTCAAAAACCTGACTCGGCAGAAACTGAATGAAATTGAGCAAAAACTGGCTCAGCTACATGCCATTCGTGATGCCTTGCAACTGATTCACCAGCGCTGCTGTGGCGGCAGTGAGTCCGCGGCCCATTGCTCCATTCTGGGAGCCCTGGAATCCTCCCAGCAATCGTTAGGGAAACTCTGATCGAGTCATGAACTTGCTTCTCATACCTGAAATGCCCGCTAACTGCGATGAAGTCCTTACCAATAGCCCTGCTATTGGCTGCGAACTTCGCCTTGTCCTCAAACATTTCCGGCATAAGCTGCTTCGCCCAGATTCAATCAGAGCTTCCCGACATAAACCGGAAAAACCCCATGACTGAATTTATCCAGGCTTTTTTGCAGCTATTACTGGAAGCCTCTCCCTGGCTGGTCATTGGCCTGTTTATCGGTGGCCTGTTCAAAACCTTGCTGCCAACGCGGTTTCTGCACAAGCACCTGACAAAAAACGACACCGGTGCCATTGTCAAGGCAGCCGCCCTGGGGGCACCCCTGCCCTTGTGTTCCTGCGGGGTTATTCCGGCGGCCATGGGGCTGCGTCGCGCCGGGGCCAGCAAGTCCGCCACCACATCCTTTCTGGTTTCCACGCCGGAAACAGGCGTCGACTCGGTCTTTATCACCTATGCCTTGATGGGCCCTTTTATGGCCATTGTGCGCCCCTTGGCTGCCCTGTTTTCAGCCCTGACAGCCGGGACGCTGGTGAACCTGTTTGATCGCGAAGATGAGGCCCCAAAAGTTGCGAAAACCCACGTGGATAAGACCTTGTCTGAAACAAACGCCTGCTGCTCAAGCGCCAAAGCAGACGCTCCGGCTTCGACCAAGCCGCCTCAGGATTCCGGCTGCTGCAATGAACAAGCCATTCACAGCACAGCAACTACCCTTGACGCGGCACCAGCCGATCACTGCGACTCGTCTTCTGAAAAAACCGCCGCGTGCTGCGCTGGCACTGACACCAGCACGGAAACGCTCACCCTGGAACCGGGTGTGCTGGAAAAAGCCTGGCAGGGGGTTCGCTATGCGTTTACCGACTTGCTCGATAACATCGTTGGCTGGCTGTTTGTCGGAATTGTCTTTGCCGCAGCTGTTAAAGCGTTTGTTCCCGATGATTTCCTGACCCAGTGGGGCACTGGCTGGCTGGCCATGGTGGTGATGCTGCTGGCGGGTATTCCCATGTATGTCTGTGCTTCAGCTTCCACACCCATCGCCACCGGCTTTTTGCTGGCCGGTGTGTCTCCCGGTGCTGTACTGGTCTATTTGCTGGCGGGGCCGGCCACCAACATGGCCACACTGGGTGTCATTAACAAGGAAATGGGGCGGCGCACACTGTGGCTCTACCTGTTGGGAATCACCACGTCGGCCCTGGCAGCCGGCTGGCTGGTGGACTTTCTGGTGGCCCGTTGGCAGATTGATATTTCGCAGCAACTTCATACCAGTCACGCCCAGATGCCGCTGGCTGTTCAGGTGATTTCAGCCGTGCTGCTGGCTGGCTTGGCATTGCGTGGCTTGTGGAAAAAACTCTCCCCGGGGGAAAAGGCTTGCTGCACCACCTGAACCAGCGAAACCGCGTTTTGGTGCCTGAACATTCCTAGGCTGCTGAAAAATAATTCTGGTAGATGACTGTGCCCCAGGTAAAGACCACCAGCAGCATGCACAAAAAGACCGCCGCCGAACCCATGTCCTTGGCCCGGCCAGCCAGTGGATGCTGCTTGTCTCCCACAATCAGATCAACCGTGGCTTCAATGGCTGAATTCACGATCTCCAGCGCCAGCACCAACACCATGCTGCTGATCAGCATCCACAGTTGCAAAGGTGTTTTGGCCAGCCAAATGGCTGTGGGAACCAGTAGCAGAAACAGATAGAATTCGAGACGAAAAGACGCTTCATACCGGAAGGTCGCCCGCAAGCCGGCCCATGACCAACCGGCTGCCGCAATGATTTTCTTAAAGTCCCTGCGTTCTTCGCTGGCCATGGTTATGCCTCCCGGGTCACGCTGTGGGGCCGTCCCAGACAATATTGGGTTCCCGCACCGCCTTGACATCATCCAACCGGCGCACCGGCGTATGTAAGGGGGCTTCTTTCAACGGTTTAATGTCTTTTTTAGCCTGCTCCAGTATGTCCTGCATGGCCTGGACAAATCGATCCATGGTCTGTTTGGACTCGGTTTCGGTTGGCTCAATCAACAAACACTCACTGACCAGTAGCGGGAAATAGATGGTGGGTGCGTGCATGTCGTGATCCAGCAAGGCCTTGGCCAGGTCGGTGGCTGTGAAACCCAGTTCCTTGGCTTGCTTTTTCAGTGTAATGATAAATTCGTGACTGGCTCTTCGGGTGGGAAATGCGGCATCGAAACCGGCTTTTTGCAGCGATTTCAGCAAGTAATTGGCATTCAGGGTGGCGAATTCAGCCACCCGGTGCATGCCCTCCTTGCCCAGTAGCAAGGCATAAATATACGCCCGCAAGTTGACCCCGGCATTACCGGCAAAGGCAGATAGCCGGCCAATGCTTTTGGGTGCCTGATCCTTGTCGACAAAGTGATAGCCGCTTTCGTCCTTGCCCACATAGGGAACCGGCATGTATGGCAGCAAGCGCGTGTTGACGCCAATGGCACCGGAGCCCGGGCCACCGCCACCGTGGGGGGTGGAAAAGGTTTTATGCAAGTTCATGTGAATCACATCAAAGCCCATGTCGCCAGGGCGAACCTTGCCCAGGATGGCATTCAGGTTGGCCCCATCGTAATACAGCAGTCCCCCAGCCTCATGCACCATATCAGCGATTTGCTTGATCTTGGGCTCGAACACACCAAGGGTGGAGGGATTGGTCAACATGATGCCGGCAGTCTGTGGCCCCAATGCCGATTGCAAAGCGTCGAGATCAATGTTGCCTTTTTTGTCCGTGGGTATTTCCCGAACCTTGTAGCCACACATGATGGCGGTGGCCGGATTGGTGCCGTGGGCCGCATCCGGCACAATGATTTCAGTCCGTTGCGTATCACCCCGATCTTCGTGGTAGGCCCGAATCATGGCCACCCCGGAAAATTCACCCTGAGCACCGGCCATAGGGGTCAGGGAAACGCCCTTCATGCCGGTGACATCCTGCAATATTTCCTGCAGGTGGTGCATGCAAGACAGAAAACCCTGGGACAGGCTTTCATCGGCTAGAGGGTGGCGTGCCAGAAACTCATCGCGCATTGCCAGCGTATTACACACGCGCGGGTTGTATTTCATCGTGCAGGAGCCCAAGGGGTAAAATTGCGTGTCGATGGAAAAGTTCTTCTGGCTCAAGCGCGTGTAATGCCTGACTACATCCAGCTCCGAAGCCTCGGGCAGCCCCGTGGGTGTTTGTCGGCGTAAGGCCGGGGGAATGGTTTCAGTAACAGCATCGGGGTTTTCAGGCACAGCCACTTGTGCGTGACTCACGCGACCGGGGCGTGATTTTTCAAAGATCAACATGGGGACATCCAAAAGGAATTGGGTTAATGGGCGGATTTTACCAGTCCTGCGTGCACATGCCTAGCACGGCCGCCTTGTCGACGCGCCAACTGAGAACTAAACACCGCCATGACTTTGGCCAGCGCCGGTGTTGTGTTTGTTTCAGGCAATAAAAAATGTAATCTCCCCATTTTTAACGGGAGTTAAAAGTAGAGGCTCATGTCGCCATAGCGAGTTTCTGCATTGGCGTTATGCCCCCGAGAGCCATATTTGGCCTTTCGTTATTGTATGACCATAACCCTGTCTCTTATACACATCTC
>WGBZ01000040.1 GCA_015494035.1 Lysobacterales bacterium
GCGCCAGCCAGCTCATCAGGATACGAAACAGGTTCAGACCGGTGGTGCACACGCGGTGCACTTCATTTTCGCGGCCTGCTTCCTTGATGGCTTTCCAGGGCGCGGCTTCGGCAATGTATTGGTTGGCCTTGTCTGCCAGCGCCATTATCTGGCGGATGGCCGCGTTGTAATTGCGCTGTTCAAAAAGCTGCTGAATCTCCGGGCTGGCCTGCAGAAAGGCATCGTACAAAGCCGGTTGATCCATTTCACCAGCCAGGCTGCCTGCAAAGCGTTTGTTGATGAAACCGGCGGTGCGGCTGGCAATGTTAATCACTTTGCCGACCAGATCGGCATTGATTTTCTGCCGGAAATCGTCCAGATTGAGGTCCAGATCATTCACCCCGGTGCCCAGTTTGCAGGCCAGGTAATAGCGCAAATAATCTGGCTGCAGGTGTTTCAGGTAGGTGCCCACATTAATAAACGTGCCGCGGCTTTTGCTCATTTTCTTGCCGTTGACGGTCAGAAAACCATGCACATAGACGCCGCTGGGGGTTTTCAGGCCGGCTCCGTGCAGCATGGCTGGCCAGAACAGGGTGTGGAAGTAGAGGATGTCTTTGCCGACAAAATGGTGCATTTCATGCGTGCTGCGCGGGTCAAGCCAGGGTTCCAGCGCTTGGCCTGACCGTTCGCAGACATATTTGAGGCAGCCCAGGTAACCCACTGGCGCATCGACCCAGACATAGAAATATTTGTCTTTTTCGCCGGGAATGGGGAAGCCGAAGTAGGGCGCATCGCGTGAAATATCCCAGCTTTGCAGGCCGGCTTCAAACCATTCGGCCAGTTTGTTTTTGACTTCGTCCTGCAGGTTGCCCGCATGGGCCACCCAGTCCTTGAGCATGGGCTCGAAGTTTTTCAGGTTGATGAAATAATGCAGGGATTCGCGCATGACCGGGGCCGCGCCGGAAACCACGGATCGCGGGTTGATCAGGTCGGCCGGTGTATAGGTCGCGCCGCATACTTCGCAGTTATCGCCATACTGGTCCTCGGCGCCGCATTTGGGGCAGGTGCCCTTGATGAAACGATCCGGCAGGAACATTTCCCTTTCCGGGTCGTAATACTGCTCGATGACCCGGGTTTCCACATGGCCTGCGTCCTTGAGGGCGTCATAAATGCGGTAGACCATGTCGCGGTTTTCTGGCGAATGCGTGGAGTGGTAGTGGTCATAGGAAATGCCAAAGGCCTGCAGGTCTTCCCAATGCTGTTGACGAATTTCATCCACCATTTCCTCGGGCGACCGGCCTTCACGTTCGGCGCGCAGCATGATTGGCGTGCCATGGGCGTCATCGGCGCACAGGAATTTGACATCGTGCCCCAGCATGCGCTGCAAACGGGCCCAAATATCGGACTGGGTGTGTTCCAGAATGTGGCCCAGGTGCAGGGGCGAATTGGCATAAGGCAGCGCTGAGGTGATGAGTAGATGGCGTTGTTGAGTCATGGCATAAGGCGTTAAAACAAAGGCGCTATTATCTCATGCGCCAGCCCGGAAAGGAATCACGGCAAGTGGCCGCCCCTGCGCAAAAAAAACCCGGCGCACAGGCCGGGTTTGGTGAATGCTGTCAGGGAGTGACCGGGGTTAACGGCGACCACGTTTGCGCAAGGCCTGTGGGGTAAAATCGGCTTCGTTCAAATCCTGGTTAAAGGTGTTGACCGGGTCATGGTTGTCCAGCCCCACGGCCAGATAACGGCCATTTTGCAGGTCGTTGTGGGTTTCAATGGTGGTCCACAATAAGGGCACGTCATAGTAGTTGATGGGGTGGCCTTCTGAATAACGCCACAGCTGACCACGTTTGTCGTAATGGTCGGTGAGCACTATTTGCCAGCTGTCTTCATCCAAGTAGAAGGTGCGGCGTTTGTTAATGTGCCGCTTGCCGGGTTTGAGATTGGCTTCCACCACCCAGACGCGGTGTGGCTCATAGCGCATGAAGTCCGGATTCAGGTGATGCGGGGTGACCAGTTTGTTAAAGTCCACGTCCTTGGCGTGCAGCTTGTAGGCATTGTAGGGAATGTAAATGATCTTCTTGCCCACCAGTTTCCAGTCGAAGCGATCCATGGCGCCATTGAACATGTCCGTCATGTCGGAGGTTCGCAGCCCGTCGGAAGCAGTACCCGGGTTATCGTAGGCCACGTTGGGGGCGCGACGAACGCGCCGCTGACCGGGGTTATACACCCAGGCCTGGCGCGGCTGGGCCTTCTGGTTCAGGGTTTCATGCACCAGCAACACACTGCCGGCCAGTCGTGCCGGGGCTTCCACTTCCTGGTAGAAATACAGCAGAATGTTGTTGAGATCCGCCAACGTCATGCCAGGTTTCCAGTATTTACCCAGCAGTTCTTCACGCAGTTTGATCAGCGTCCAGGCACCACGTGAGGTGGGTGCTGCCTGGTTGTTGTAGCGCACGCCACCGTAACCCTTGTACTTCATTTTGTGGTTCCACATGACCGCCTTGGCCGGATCGCTGGTGTTATACGGCAAGGGGAAAGGGAAGCCTTCGGCCACGTCCGCCACGCCTTCGCCATCGGCCACCAGTTTGCCGGTTTTGGCGTTCTTGATGGTCATGTCATAGGTGCGTTGCGGAAAAGCGGTACTACGCCGTGATTGATAAACGGGCATGCGGAAACTGTCCGGGTATTTCTTGAACATGGCAATTTGCCCCGGAGTCAGCTTGTCGGCATACTGGCTGTAGTTTTGCCCGGTAATAACAAACTGCGGTTTGTCGTTGGGGAACGGGTTAGGGTGGTGATCGCCGGGTTTGTAGCCAGCCGGTGGTTTGGTAATGCCGCCTGTCCAGGGGGGAATCAGGCCATCGGCGGTGCCGGCTTTTTCAGCACCCAGCGGGGTCAGGGTGTTGCCAAGGTCAGCGATGGACGCCTTGCTGGGGGCTGGCGTTTTGCTGGCGGCTGTTGCCACAGTGGCGGCAGCAGCGGCTTTGGCGGCTTTTTCTTTCGCTTTTTCAGCCGCGGCTTGGGCAACTTGTCGGGCTTTCATTTCAGCCTCGGCTTTGGCTTTTTCGGCTGCGGCCTGAGCGGCCTGACGCGCCTGTTCCTCGGCTTGTTGTTTGGCCATGGCGGCAGCTTGTTGGGCCTTTTGTTCCGCTGCTGCCCGGGCCTGGGCTTCGGCTTCTGCCTTCGCCTTTTCAGCCGCGGCTTGGGCCGCTTGTCGGGCTTTCATTTCGGCCTCGGCTTTGGCCTTTTCAGCCGCGGCCTGGCGGGCTTGTGCTTCTTTCTCGGCCCGTGCTTTTTCAGCCGCGGCTTCCTGTTCCGCTTTCATCCTGGCCATCATTGCGGCCTGATCGCCGGAGTCATCCGTCGTCATGTGGTCCTTGTCAGGAGCGGCTTGTGAGGCCTGGGTGATCTGCTTTTCTTGCGCGCTTTCATCGCCTTTTTTCAAGGCGGAACAGGCGCTCAGGCTTGCCAGCATGGCAATCCATAACGTGGTTCGAATGGTTCTGTTCATGATGTGTCCCCTTGTTTCTGTTGGTGGCTTGGTATTGACGGCCGCAAGACTGTCAGCCGTTTTTAAATGCCGGGTGGAAAAAGGTATGATTTCCTTTGCCACAGAATAGCAGAAAATCCGCCATACGCGAAGGGTACGGGTGGTCTTCGGTTGTGGGTAATCGTTTGAGGGCATAAAAAAACCGGGCTCACTGAGCCCGGCTTGGTCTTAATCAGAGCTTTCTTAGGAAAACTGTCGCCGGCGGTACCAGGTGACCACAGGCAGCAGCAATAGCAGCAGCCCCAGGGCCAGGCGGCCCAGACTGGGGATATCTCGCAGCAGGGCCGCTGCGCTGTTGGTGCTGTCGTTGTTGCTGCTGTCCGGATCGGTGGTGTCCGAGGCCACACTGACGGTGTTGACAAAAGCGCCAGTGGCGTTTTCGTTGACCGTTGTGTTGACCCAGTAGCTGGTGCTTTGTCCCGCGCCCAGGGTGCCCAGGGAACAGGTGGGCACACCGTTCGGGTCTTCGGTGCAGCCACTGGTGTCCACCAATGTCAGTCCGGCAGGCAGGCTCTCGGTGGCGATCACATTGACGGCATCGCTGGGCCCCAGGTTGGTGACAATAATCTCATAGGACACGGTGCCACCCACTGGAATCCAGCCACTGGGGTGGGCCCTTTTCTCTACCTGCAGATCCGCCTCAGTGATCACCTGGGTGTCTTCGCCGCTGCTGTTGTTGCCATTGTCGGGGTCAAAGGTGTCTGAATTCACCGTGACAGCGTTATGGATGCCGCCGGCAGGCAATGCCGGATCCACCGCCACAGTCACGGTGTACTGGGCGCTGGCGCCTACGCCAATGGACCCCAGTGAGCACACAGGCACTCCTGACGGGTCTTCGGCACAGCCCGCCGTGGAGACCCAGAGAAACGCCGGCTGGCAGGGTGTCGGTGACCGTCACGTTCTGGGCCGGTGAAGGGCCGGCATTGCTGACCGTGATGGTGTAGGTGATGTTTTCACCAGCACGCACCGGGTCGACATTGTCACTCTTGGTGGCGGACAGATCCGCGGCTTCAGCAACGGTGTCTTCGCTGGCGGTATTGTTGCTGTTGTCCGGGTCTGCGGTGTCCGAGGCCACTGTCACTGTGTTGGTGATGGTACCGGCCGTGCCATTGTCAATGGTGACCGCGACGGTGTACTGGGCACTGCTGCCAGGCAGGATGTCTCCCAGGGAACAGGCAGGGATGCCATTGGGGTCTTCAACACAGCCTGTGGTGCCCACCAGGGTCACACCCGCTGGCAACGTGTCGGAGGCGATGACATTGAAGGCCGTGCTCGGCCCGGCATTACTCACCGTGATGGTGTAGGTGACCGTCGTGCCTGGTGGTGCCGGATCCACGTCATCCGATTTGGTGACAGACAGGTCGGCAGAGCCACCGAGTGCGGTCGGCTCAGTGTCGGAATCGTTGCTGCTGACCGGGTCGCTGGAGTCGGATGTCACACTGGCAGTGTTTGACAATGAGCCGGTGGCCGAGGGGTCAACCACCACATTCACCACGTAGCTGGCTGAAGCACCGGCAGCCAGGGTGCCCAGACTGCACGCGGGAATGCCGTTGGGGTCTTCGGCGCAACCGGCAGTGTTCACCAGCGTGACAGCAGCCGGCAGGGCATCGCTGACCTGCACATTCTGCGCATCACTGGGCCCGTTATTGGTGACGGTGATGGTGTAGCTCAGGGGTTGGCCTGCGGTCACCGGGTCAACGCTGTCTGACTTGCTGATGGCCAAATCGGACACGGCCTGTACCAGCGTGTCTTCACTGGTGCTGTTATTGCCAGGGTTCAGTTCGTTGGTGGTGGTGATGGCACTGGCGTTATTGGTCAGGACTGTTCCATCCGGGGTGCTGGCATCCACTGTGACTGTGACGGTGTAGCTGGCACTGCCGCCGGCGGGAATATCCCCCAGGGTGCATTGCGGCATGGCGGCCGGGTCCTCTGCGCAGCCACTGGTAGAAACCAGCGTAACGCCGGCTGGCAAGGTGTCATTAACGCGCACAAACGTGGCCTCATTGGGTCCGGCGTTACTGACTGTGATGGTGTACGTCAGGTTATCGCCGGCGGAAACTGGATCAACATCGTCTGTTTTGGTGATGCTCAGGTCAGCCGAGCCGGCCTTGGTTTCCAGGTAATCCTCAACCTCGCCATCTGCGGCAATGCCATCCGGGCTAAGCCCCCCGGCGGTGGAAATTCTGAAGCGGGAGTAAATGTTGCCTGGAACGGCTGAGCAGGGAACGGTAAAGTTCAGGGCATTGTTGCCTGCCACAACGGGCTGGCTGGCAAAGACCTGTTCAGCCGCCTCAAAAGTACCATTGGCATTGAAGTCCACCCAGGCATCCAGCAAGCCTGCGGCACTGGCTGTGACTGAGACATTGCTCACTTCGCAGACGGTCAGGCCATTACTGAAAATTACACCGTCCTCATCATCCGATCCTGCGCAGGCACCGGCAACCGGTGTACCAGCGGCCAGGTCATCGCCAGTGGCGTTGGCGCCGGGCTGGCCATCCGCTTCACCATCGACACAAGCCCCCAGGTACAGGGAAGAGGTACTGTTGAAGGCGTGAACGGCAGCATTATTGGTCAATTCGGTGGGGTAACTGGCTGGCAAGTCACCAAAATCGCCAGCGAAAACGGTGACCCGGTAATCTTCCACTTCCCCATCCACGGCCGCGCTATCAGGGCCGCCAACTCCGCTGGAGCTGAAACGGAAACGGGCGTAGGTATCGGCAATGTTGGCCGAACAGGGCACGGTGAACGTCAGGCTGTTGGCCCCGGCAACCAGTGCCTGGCCGTTGGCAATGCGCTCCCCGGCATCGAAGCCGCCGTTGCCATTGAAATCGATCCAGGCATCAAGCAGCCCTGGCGCATTGGCCGTGACTGTCATTTGTGTGTCCACACAGGCGATGAGCGGCGTATTGAAGACGATGCCATCCTCATCGTCATTGCCCGAGCAGGTGCCCACCGTGCCCGTGCCGGTGGTGCTGTCATCCAGCAGGGCCTGGGCATCGGGCTGGCCATCGGCTTCGGTGTCCACGCAGGCACCCAGATAGAGCGGGTTGGTGGCGCTGACACCGTGCAAGGTGCCGTTGGTACCTTGGGTGGTTGCATAGGTATCAGGCGCATCACCAAAGTCCACGCCATTGATAACAACTTGGTAGTCTTCGACTTCTCCATCGGCTGCCGGGCCGTTATGCGGCAGGCCACCGGCTGAACTGATGCGGAAGCGGCTGTAGGTGAGGCCGGTGCTGGCGTCACAGGGCACATCAATGCTGACGGTGTTGGTGCCGGCCAGGACGGGCATGGCACTCAGGACGGTTTCAGAGACCGGGTCAAACACGCCGTTGGCATTGAAGTCCACCCAGGCATCCACAAAGCCGTCCTTGTTGGCCACCAGCGAGATGTCATTGAGCTGACAAGCCATCAGCTCGTTGCCGTTGACAAAGGTGACGCCGTCTTCGTCATCAAAGCACGGGCCAATGGTGGTGCTGCCGGCATTGGTGTCATCGCCACTGGCGTCGCTGCCGGGGGTGGCCGGTTGGCCGTCTGTTTCCAGGTCGGTGCAGGAACCCAGGTAAAGGGCGTTTGCCGGGTCAACCCGATGCACCGGGCCGTTGCTGGCCGCCAGTGTGTCGTAGGAGTCCGGCGCATCGCCCCATTCCTGACCGACAATGTTCAGGCGATAGTCTTCCACTTCACCGTCACCGGCCGGTCCCACAGGGCCATCGCCACCGGCAGAAGAGCAGCGGAAGCGGGCATAGGTGGGCCCGGGCGTGACTGTGGTGGGCACAGTCAGGTTGAACGCAATAAAGGATCCGGCATTCACCGTAATGTCCGGGAAAAGTGCCTCGCTGTTTTCGAAAATGCCATTGCGGTTCCAGTCTATCCAGCTGTTGAGTCGGCAACTGCTAGTGCCCACCACGCCACCACCAGTGACTTTGATGTGCAGAAAATCACCAGCAGACAGGGTGGTGCTATTGAAAGTCACCCCGTCTTCGTCGTCGCCGGGAGTGGCGCAGCCACCGACGGGGATTAAATTGTCGGTGTCATCGGCCAGCGCCAGCATGTTCTGATTCAGGCCATTGTCGGCGTCGACACAGGAACCCAAAAAGGGCGCGCCGGGCACTGTTGGCAGGGCATGGACAGGGCCGCCATCCAGCTGGGTGGTCTGGTAGTCAGCCACGGCACTGCCGGGAATCACATCCGGTGCATCGCCATAATCGTATTGGGTTTCACCCAGTGGCGGAAAGGCATCGGTGAAGCAGAAATCCAGCGTCAGGTTGGAATTCGGGCTGGCATCGCCATCCGTGATGGGTTCGCCACCGGGAGTCAGGGTAATCGCCAGACTGCCCGTCAGTGCCCCGATGGCACCGCCGTTATCGTCGCCATTGGCATCATTGTCCGGATCCGGGGGCGGGTCATTGGCGAAACAGCTGCGCAAACCGGCCAGTGGACCGCCGCCGCTGAAATTGGATGGGTCCACCACCACAATGTAGTCGCCCGCTGCCAGATCGGTGAACGCATAGCGCCCTTCAAAGCCGTTGGCAATGCCAGTTTGGGTGGCACCGATGTATTCGTTCAGGCTGGGTTGGCCGTCCCCGTTGCTGTCCAGGTAAAGGTTCAGCAACACGCCGTTAATGCCGTTTTCACCGTTTTGGGGTTCGTAGAGGTCGTCATTGTCGGTTTCAAACCAGACCTGGTTGCCCAGCGACAGGGTGCCTGCCGGGAACACAAGCCCACAATCAATGGTGGCATTGAATTCGCCCGGGGCCAGGCTCACCAGCGGTGTGGTGCCATCGGCCGGGTTGGCATCGGAGTCCTGGGCATCGTCAGCACCGGCATCCCGGGTGGTAAAGGACACCGCGGGATCGGGTTTCAGACATTGCACAAAGTAATTGACGCCAGGGATCAGTTCATCAAACAGGTAGTAACCCGGTTGGTTGAGTGAATCGTTGGCGGTGACGGTTGCCCCGACCTGAACATCGTCTGTGCCTGGTTCCTGGATGCCGTCGCCGTCATCGGCAAACAGCAACACTGTGACGCCATTGACACCGTTATAAACCGGCTCGTTTTGCAGGCCATCATTGTTCAGGTCATACCACACGTAATTACCCAGCGCGGCTTTTTCCAGTGGCAACAGCCCCAGGTCAATGGTGGGATTGTTTTCGTTAGCCGCCAGGGTAACTGGTGAGGCACACATGGTCGTTGGGTCGACATCGGAATCCATGCTATCGTCTGGCCCCTGATCGGCCAGTGTGGGCTGATAGGGTGGGATCGGAGTGAAACAGATCTGATAGGTGCCTGCGGCCAGCCCGGGGAAGTTATACCAACCAGGGTTGCCTGCGCTGTCATTGGTGGTGAAGGTGGTGTCTTGCAGCACATCGTCAAAGCTGCCCATGACACCGTCAGCGCCGGCACTGTATAGGTCGACCTGCACGTTGTTCAGGCCTGTGCCGGATTCGTTCTGTGTGCCGTCCTGATCGCCATCGATCCAGACGTAGTCGCCCAGGCTGGCGCCGGAACAACTGCCGATGCGGATACCCACTTTTTGTGGCTCTGCTGACAGGTCACCAAAACCATCGGATCGTGCCCCGAGGTAGGCAAAGGAGTTATAGGCCACTTCACCAGCGGTGGGCGCATCGCCCGGGGCGGTCATCTGAAAATGAAAAACCAGGTCGTCATAGGCATTGATGACCGTGCCATTGAACTCAGCCTTGAATGACTTGGTGTCGGTGATGGGGTTGGGGGGCGAGGTGGACCAGTTCGGGGCTTCGCAACCCGGTACGCTAACGCCCACTTCCGACCGACAGGGATTGCCAGAGGTGCTGTAATAAACGGTGACACCAGGCGGTGCGGTGATGGGGCTGCTTAAAACAGGTTGCCATTGGGAACCACGGCTGGTCAGGTCCTTGACACCGGTGTCACCCACGAAAGGCAGGATATCCACAATCACGAAATTTTCCATGGGCAAGGTGCCACGGTTTTTGATGGTTAGTTGATAATCGATGCTGCCACCGGGCAGGGTTTCACCCACACCGGAAA
>WGBZ01000041.1 GCA_015494035.1 Lysobacterales bacterium
ATGTGTATAAGAGACAGTCCATCAACTCGCCACCGAGGGCAACAACGCGTGCCTGTAACTCGTCGTTCTTCTTGGCAAAATCCTTGATCAACCGGGCCGCAGCACCTGGGTCTTCTTGTGAAAACGCATACAGCAGCGGGCCAGTCAACGCATCGGTAATGCACTCAAAATCAGTGCCTTTGACCGCGCGCTTGACCAAGGTATTTTTTGCCACCTTCAGGAACACGTCGTTCTTGCGGGCTTCAACGCGCATTTCAGTCATTACATCGACTGTCATGCCACGGTATTCAGCCGCAACCAACGACAATGCCTTAGAGGCAGCATCAGCAATTTCAGCGACCACAGCTTTTTTCTGCTCTAAATTGAGCGCCATGATTACCTCCAGTTTTTATGTTCCGGCAATGCACATTGCCGAGAACCGATTCCATTGCCAACCAGATAACACAGGCCGACAACGGTCACTTTGGTGGCCATTCCAGGAGATCCTGTCAGGGCTACACCATCTGCGCAGGAAATTAAGCCATCACCGACTTGAGTCAGTGATTTCACCTGCGGTCTTTGACAGCCGTCTTGCGACAGCCCCCAAATTCCAGGCCGCCAGCCGGTCTCCGGCTGGCGACTTTGTTCTTGTTCAGGGTGATTAAACCTTGAAATTGAGTGTGGACGTGTCAACGTCCAGGCCCGGGCCCATGGTGCTGGACACGGAAACCTTCTGAATGTACTTGCCTTTGGCAGCGGCCGGCTTTTTCTTGACCAGATCATTGATCAAGGCTTCCAGATTCTCTTTCAGCTGCTCAGGGGTGAAATTCACTTTACCAATGATGGTGTGAATCAAACCCGCCTTGTCGGTGCGGTAAATGGCTTGACCAGCCTTATTGTTCTTGACCGCAGTGGCCACGTCCGGGGTCACGGTACCGACTTTCGGGTTGGGCATCAGACCGCGCGGCCCAAGGATGGTTCCGAGCTGGCCCACAATGCGCATGGCATCCGGTGAAGCGATGACCACGTCAAAGTCCATCATGCCTTTCTTGATTTCCTCGGCCAGGTCTTCCATCCCGACGAAATCCGCACCGGCCGCCTTGGCGGCTTCGGCTTTTTCGCCCTGGGCGAAAACCGCAACGCGCACGTCCTTACCGGTGCCGTGTGGCAGCAAGGTTGCACCACGTACCACCTGGTCGGATTTACGCGGGTCAACACCCAGTTTGATGGCGGTCTCTACCGACTCGGTGAATTTGACCGAGCTGTTCTTGTTCAGAAAATCGAAAGCGTCTTCCACCTTGTAAGGCGCCGACTTATCAATTTTTTCCTTGATGGCTCTGAGTCTTTTTCCATGCTTGGCCATTATTCTACGCCCTCCACGTCAATGCCCATGCTGCGGGCGGTTCCGGCAATGGTGCGAACCGCGGCGTCCATGTCGGCTGCCGTCAGGTCGGGTTCTTTCATTTTTGCGATTTCTTCCAGCTGCGCACGGGTGGCAGTGCCGACTTTAACCGTGTTTGGCGTGGCGCTGCCTTTGTCCAGACCCAGTGCCTTACGCAACAGAACAGACGCGGGAGGTGTTTTTGTGACAAAAGTAAAACTTCTGTCGCCATAAACAGTAATCACCACGGGAATGGGCAGACCCTGCTCCATTTTCTGCGTCTTGGCATTGAACGCCTTGCAGAATTCCATGATGTTGACGCCGTGTTGACCCAATGCCGGGCCAACTGGCGGGCTTGGGTTTGCTTGTCCGGCGGGGACTTGCAATTTGATATATGCTTCTACTTTCTTCGCCATGATATTTCTCCGGGTTCAATCGCCAGCTTGGCACTGGCTCCCCATCTGATGTTGCCGGTCAGAGTTTCTCAACCTGACCAAAGTCGAGCTCAACCGGAGTTGAGCGCCCAAATATTGAAACAGCCACGCGCACTTTGGATTTGTCGTAATTGACGTCTTCCACTTCACCATTAAAGTCCGCAAACGGGCCTTCGGTGACGCGCACCATTTCGCCAATATTGAAAAGAATTTTCGGCTTCGGCTTGTTTTCGCCGTCTTCGATGCGTTGCAGAATAGCCTCTGCCTCACGATCGGTAATTGGAGCCGGCTTTTCCGCCGTGCCGCCAATAAAACCCATCACCTTGGGGACTTCCTTGACTAGGTGCCAGGAATCGTTGGTCAGATCCATCTGAACCAGCACGTAACCGGGAAAAAACTTGCGTTCACTTTTGCGCTTCTGTCCCTTGCGCATTTCGATCACGGTTTCGGTGGGAACCAGCACTTCACCAAACTGGTCGGCAATGTCAGAACGCGCAATGCGCTCCTTTAAGGAACGCGCCACCTGATGCTCAAAGCCGGAATAAGCATGTACAACATACCACTGCTTGGCCATGACTTAGCCTCCCGTGCCGAAGAAGTAACCAACCAGGGTGCTGAAGACCCAGTCCACAAAGGCCAGAAACAGGCCAATGACAACAACCACGGCGATCACCAGCAAGGTGGTCTTGATGGTTTGTTCCTTGGTCGGCCAGACCACTTTTTGTAGTTCAATGTAAGCCTCGCGAATGAACTGAATCAACGCGCGACCTTTACTGGTGTTGGCACCGATGAGGGCACCGACCACAAAAGAACCCAGCAGAATCAGCACGCGCATCACCTGGGCCATCTGATCGGCGTAATACACATACGCCAGCACACCGGCAA
>WGBZ01000042.1 GCA_015494035.1 Lysobacterales bacterium
TCAAACAGCCACGGCCGTTTGGCCTTGTCAGCCAGCGTGGCCGCCAGCCAGGCTGGCAGATAGCTGCGGGCGTGAATTAGTTGCGGCGGTTCCTTTTTGAACAGCCCGAGCACATGGCGCCGCGCCTGCCACAATTTGCCCACCGTGCTGCGACTAATGCGGCCGGCTGCCAATCGCACCGGCTGCCACTCCAGTGCCTCGCCGAAAGCCGCACGCAATTGGGCTTGCTGTTGCGCCAGCCATTGCTCGTCCCGGTTGTTTTCCAGAGTAATCAAGGTAAAGCGCCAGCCTTTGGCACTCAAGCCGCGCAAATAGCCCAGCACCTGAGAGTGCACCAGTGGCTCCTCCAGCGAGTTCCAGCTGATGTACCACACGCGCTTGTTCACGATGGCCTCCGCTGTGTTTCGCCATTGCCCCCATAACGGCCATAACGGCGCTGCACATCGCGTAAATGGGCCAGGAACTTCGGCGCCAATACATCCAGGCTGTGTTTTTGTTCCACTTCGGCGCGTGCGGCCTGGGCAATGTTTTCGCGCAAGGCCGCACTGTGGGACAGGTCCTCCAGCGCCTGTAGCCATTGTTCATCCGTGGCGCACAAAAAACCGCTGCGGCCGTTATCAATCAATTGCCGGTTAAAGCCCACGTCACTCACCACTGCCGGTACGCCAGCGGCCATATAGGTGCGCGCCTTGCCGCCTGACTTGCCTAAAGACCACGCCTCGTCCGGCAGCGGCATCAGGCCCATATCGCATTGGTGCAGTTGGACCACTTCAGTGTCCAGGCGCCACGGGATGTGTTTGACCGGAAAAACCGAGGAGGCAAACCGCCCCCCGCCAATGACGCGCAATTCCATGCTCTGGCCCCGGGCTTCGAGGCGCTGCGCCAGTGTCTCCAGTGGCTGACGAATCCCTTGCAGGTATTTTTCCGTAGAGGGCGATCCCAACCAGCCCAGAATCAGGTGTTTTTTTTCATTGTGGCGTGGCCGCCGGGGAATACGCCGGGTGTCCTCGGCCACCAGCACCGTGCGGGCATCCGGGCACCAGTTGGCTGCCTGATCGCGCAAATAGTCATTGCCGGCAAAAACCGCCGAAGCACTGGCCATGATGCGGGGAATCCGACCCGGATTTTTTAATTTATCCGACAAGGGCGTACTGGCACTGGGCTTGAAAATAAACAAGGCATCATCGTAGTCAAAAATCAGTGGCACTTGACAGGCACGCACCCGGCGCTCAAACCACAGCGGCCCGAAGGGCAGCGCCTCCCGCTGGCAGAAAACCACGTCGTAGCGGCGGATGCGCCAAGCATCGCGCAGACGCCGAAAAACGCCGGCCAGCACACCCACCACCTTGCCCGGCAAGTGGCCCGGCTGGTAAATGAGCCCATAGGCACGCTCGGAATAAAAAGGCGACACATCGAAGGCCACCCCCTGTTCGCGCAAGAAAGGCAAATACTGATAAACCCGATAGCGACTGCTGGCGCCAGAGCGCGGGTATTTGGTCAGGAAAAGCACCTTCATGCCGCCGGTGTCTCCTGCTTTCCGGAAGACGTTACCGTTTGAATCACGGGCTGCGCTGGGCGTTGCAACAGCCGTTGATACAAACTCAGCCACTGCTGGCCGATGGCCTGGGGGGAAAATTGTGTCTGGACACGGGCCTTGGCGGCTGTGCCCAGAGTAGCGCGGGCCACCGGGGAATCCAACAAGTAACGCACTGTGCTTAGCCAGCCGGATTCATGGGCCAGGGGCACAATGCGGCCGGCCTCCCCCAGGGTTTCCGGCAAGCCGCCGGCATCACTGGCCAGCACCGGCTTGCCCAGGGCCATGGCCTCGGCGGCGGTCATGCCAAAACCTTCCTGCCGCGACGGCTGAATCACCAGCGTGGCTTCAGCCAGGCGTTGCAGCATGTCGGCATGGGAAATCTCCCCCGTGATGCCAATCACATCAGACAGGCCTTCGGCATGAATGCGTGCCTGCACGGCATCCAGTAGTGGCCCGCCGCCGGCAAACAGCCAGCGCAGCCCGGGGTACTCCCGGCGCAGTTGCCGGGCCAGAACAATGGCAAAGTCGTGGCCCTTTTCCGACACCAGGCGGCCGGGCAGCACAATCAGCGGCGCTGACGCCGCAGGCGTGGTCGCGAGGGTTTGATGCGGCAGGGGAAGCGGTACACTGACAGGGTTGGGAATAACGGTGATCGCCGCTGGTGGTAACTGCCAGTGCTGACAATAATGGTTCTTGACGGCCGCTGAAACGGCATGCCAGTGCTGGAAAGTGCCCGCCGCTCGCCGCGCCAGGGCTTTTTTCAGCCAGTGACGGGGCCTGGCCGAGGGGGCCACCGGTTTCTCGTAACCCAGGTTGTGCAGGCTACCGATTTTCACTGGCTGCCCCGGCGCCAACCGCGCAAAGGGCCAGCCGGCCACCATCACCGAACGGGTCAGGTGGGCCTGCAGCACATCCACCGGCTGGCGGTGCAGGTGCTGTTGCAGTTCCCGCGCTTTCTGGCCATAACTTGTGCTGTGGAGAAAATCCACCGCAATGCCCTGGCTTCGAAAAGCCGGAGCCAGTTCTCGCCTGGCGGCGGTGGAACCGTCCAACACCAGCACGTGCGCGACCACCCCGGCCTCACGCAGTGCCGGCAAGACATTCAATAGCGACTGCTCGGCACCGCCACGGCCCAGACTTTCGATCAGATGCACCACCTTTATGGACTCACCCATGCGCTCAGTCAGACTTCTCTGTGTGATAACTCAATAAATGCCACACTGGCGAACAACCCATTTGTGACAGCCGGAAAACAATGGCTCATTGTAATGGCTTTTTCCGCCCGGGCCGCTAAAATCCCCCACACATGGGCGTTAATGAGTGAAAACCAATGTCACACCTTGGCGCCTGCTCCTTTTTCAAACACATCCGGACCATGGCCAAAATATTGCAAGTCTGCAACACCGACTTTTACCTGAACCGCTTTCTCAAGCCGCTGATCGAGGGCCTGCTTGAGTCTGGCCATGCCGTGCACACCGCTTGCCACACCACGGCGGATTTCAATGCCCTAGATGACCCCCGCGTGCGGCACTTTGACGTGAATTTTCCCGCCACCGCATCGCCCTGGGGCTTTGTGCGCGCCATCAAGCGCCTGATGCAGATTATCCGTGCCGGCGAGTACGATTGCGTCAACAGCCATAACCGCAATGCCAGCCTGGCCGCGCGTGTGGCCGCCTGGCGCTGTGGCGTGCCTATAAACCTTTACACCGCACACGGCTATTATTTCCACGATGACCAAAAGGCACTGGCCCACGCCCTGACGGTTCAGATGGAGCGTTGGCTGGCAAAAATCACCGATTACACCTTGAGCCAGTCCCGCGAAGACATGGAATTCATGCTGGCCAAAGGCTATGTGGCGGAAAACCATATTGACTGGATCGGCAACGGCATTGACACCCAGCGCTTTCTGCCTGCCGATGCCCGGGGCGGTCAGGATGCACTGCGCCAGCGCCTGGCACTGCCACATGAGGCCTGGACTGTTTCCGCCGTGGGCCGACTGGTGCGGGGCAAGGGTTTTCAGGACCTCATCACCGCCTTTGCCCGGTTTCATCAGCGCCACCCCAACAGCCACCTGCTGCTGATTGGCGGCAACATCGCCCAGGATATTGAACCCTTCGCCCGGGAAATCCGGCAACAGATTGACGAGGCCGGCCTGCATCAGGCCATTACCATCACCGGGCTGGTGGATAACGTGGAAGACTACCTGGCCGCCAGCGATGCCTACGTACTGCCGTCCTACCGCGAAGGCGTTTCCCGTTCCCTGCTGGAAGCCATGAGCTGCCGTCTGCCGGTGGTGGCCACGCGCATTCGCGGCTGCCGGGAGGTCATTCGCCACGGCAAAAACGGCCTGCTCTACCCGCCCCATGACCACGCGGCCCTGACAGAAAAACTCGAAATCCTTTATACTCAGCCGCAACTGGCCGCTTCACTGGCTGATGCCGCCAGCCAGACCGTGCGCCGGCAATACGACCAGAGCCACTACATTGAACGCCAGCTCAACGCCATCAACACACTGCTGAATGCCCATGAGTCTTAATCAGTGCAAACTCATTTCATTGCCGAAAATATCCAACCCCAAGGGCAATCTGACTTTTATCGAAGGCCGGCAACACGTGCCTTTCGCCATCCAGCGGGTGTACTACCTGTATGATGTGCCCGGCGGCGCCGAACGTGGCGGCCATGCGCACAAGGACTTGCAACAACTGATTATCGCGGCCTCCGGCAGTTTCGATATCACACTGGACGATGGCCGCAAAAAGCACACCTGGCACATGAACCGGCCCTACATTGGCCTTTATGTGCCCACCATGATCTGGCGCGAAATCACCAATTTTTCATCCGGCTCGGTGCTAATGGTACTGGCTTCCAATCGCTATGACGAGGCCGATTACTACCGTAATTACGCTGATTTTCTGGCGGCGCTGAAATGAAGGTGCCTTTCCAGAGCCTGCAACGCGAACTGGAACCGCTGGCTGAAGAATTGAAACAGGCGCTCAATGCGGTCATTGATTCGGGCTTTTTTATCCGTGGTTCCGAGGCACGCGCCTTTGAAAAGGAATTCGCGTCCTTTTGCGGCGTCACCGACGCAGTGGGTTGCGGTAATGGCCTTGATGCCCTGCAACTGATTCTGCGCGGACTGGGCATCGGCCCGGGGGATGAGGTGATCGTTCCGGCACACACCTTTATTGCCACCTGGCTGGCCGTCAGTCATTGTGGCGCCACCCCGGTACCGGTGGATTGCCTGGAGGAAACCGGCAACATCAACCCTGAAGCCATTGCACCGGCCATCAGCCCACGGACCCGGGCCATTATTGCAGTGCACCTGTATGGTCAGCCGGCCCGGATGGATGCCATTGCAGATGTCGCCAGGTCCCATAAGCTGAAACTGATTGAAGACGCGGCCCAGGCGCATGGAGCCACCTGTCAAGGTAACCCCGTCGGCTCCCTGGGCGATGCCGCCGCCTTCAGTTTTTATCCCGCCAAGAACCTGGGGGCGCTGGGTGATGCCGGGGCCGTAACCAGCAACGACAAAACCCTGCTGGAAGCCGTGCGAACGCTGGGCAATTACGGCTCTCGACAAAAATACCAGCACGATGTGCAGGGCATCAATTCACGTCTGGATGAACTGCAGGCGGCGGCCCTGCGGGTCAAGTTACGACACCTGGAATCACAAAACCGGCGCAGACAGGCCATTGCCGCGTATTACCTGGACGCACTGAACAGCACTCCTGTGCAACTGCCAACGGTGGTTCCGGGTATGGAACCCGTCTGGCACCAATTTGTAGTTCGCTGCCAGCAACGGGATGCCTTGCAGTCTCACTTGCGCGATGGCGGCATTGAAACACTGATTCACTACCCAGTGGCCTGTCATCAATCCGCGGCTTACGTGTCATCAATGCCGGACAGCCACTTCCCGGTGGCCGAAAAACTGGCCGCAGAAGTCCTCAGCCTGCCCATTTCCCACGCCTTGACAGACAGTGAAGTGATGCAGGTAGCCGATACCGTCAAGGGCTTTTTCCGATGAAAGGGATGTTCCTCCAGTTGACGCAACTGGCCAGCGCCCTGAACCAGCGTCTGGGAAAGCACTGGCGGCGGCGAATCAAACCCGCTCTGGTACGGGCCCGGCCTTATTGGCACCGCATCAAGTTTCTCCTTAACTGTTTCAAGTTCGAACGTTTTGGCCAGCGCTGTTCACTGGCTGGGCCGGTCAAGGTGCTGGGAACGCCCCGGATCTGCCTGGGCGATCACGTGGCTTTCCGCAGCCACATCACCATTGGCGGCAATGGCTCCCTGCTCATTGATGATCATGCTGTTATTAATGACTATTGCGTCATCTCGGCTTTTGACTGCATTGCGATTGGCAAAAATGTCATGCTGGCGCCTTATGTTTACGTGCTTGATATTGACCATGCCTTTGCAGACACCAGCCGACCCATTGCCAATCAGGGGTATGAAACATCCGCCGTTACTATCGAAGAAGGCGTGTGGGTTGGCACGCAATCGGTGGTCACACGCGGGGTCACCATCGGCAAAAACAGCATTATTGCGGCCAATAGCGTGGTTACTCGGGATATCCCGCCCAACAGTATCGCTGCCGGTAGCCCGGCGGTGGTGATCAAAACACGCAAATAAGTCTCCTGATGCGGCGTTTATTCAAAGTCACAGCCCTGCTTTCCTCCAGCTCGCTGGTGGAAATCACACTGAATATCATCAAAACCAAACTGCTCGCACTGCTGACCGGCCCTACCGGAGTGGGGCTGATGGGCCTGTACCAGTCGCTCATCAACCTACTGCGAAGCCTGGCCAGTGTGTTTGCCGGCGCTGGTGTGGTGCAGGTGGCCGCCCCCTTGCCGGATGAACAGAAAGCCGATTTGTACCGGGCATTGCTGCGTTACGTGCTGGGCGTGTCCGGGCTTGTAACGCTGGCACTGATTCTCTTCAGCCGCCCGGTAGCGATCTTCTTTTTTAACGATGCTGGCCGCTATAAGGAACTGATGGGTTTTGCGCTCATCACGCCCGTTATATTCCTGGGCATTTTCTGGCGCTCCTGGCTGAATGCCTTGCGGCAGGTCAGAAGCCTGGCAAAACTCAAAATCATGGCCACATCGACAGTGGTTGTCACCACGGTGGTTCTGGTTTGGGTATGGAAACTGAAAGGGGTTTACCTGGCCGCGCTGCTTTATCCTGTTCCCTTGGCCATGCTTGCCTGGCGAGCCTTCAAAAAGGTCTTTCCGGCAGCCCTGCCTCAACCCGCCTTGTCTGAACACCAGGCAATTGACATCAGCGCACGTATCCGTCAGGTGCTGGCTACGGGTCAAACCCTTCTCATCAGTAGTTTATTGTTCACCGGCTCTGTGCTATTTGTCAAAGGGTTGATCAACCGTCAACTAGGCGCGCAGGCACTGGGGTATTTTCAAGCCAGTTGGACCCTGGCCATGGTGTATATTGAATTACTGCTGGCAGCTTTGGGCATGGATTTTTTTCCTCGCCTGGCTGCAGCCTGCACGGACAAGCGTACAACCAACGCCCTCATCAACCAGCAACTGGCCTTTACCCTTATGCTTTCCATGCCGGTCATTCTGGCCCTGATGCTTTTGGCCCCCTGGGCCTTGCAATGGCTGTATTCGAGGCAGTTTCTGCCCGCTGACGGGGTCTTGCAATGGCAACTGACGGGGGACTTTTTCAAAGTGATTTCATGGGTGCTTGGGTATGTCCTGATTGCACACAAAAAACTTGGGCAATCGCTGGTGATCCAGCTCCTCTGGGTGAGCCTGTTCAGCGCCGGCAGCGTGCTGCTCATGCCCGGTTACGGCATCCATGCCCCTGGCATGGCTTTTGCGCTGGCTTATGCAGGCAGCGCGGGGCTGAGTCTGGGACTGGTGGCACATCAACTGGGCTGGCGACCCGACCGACACGCTGGCCTGGCGGTGATAACCACACTGGCCGTAGCGGCAATAACCCTGATCAGTTTCAGTTTTCCAACCCACCGCAGCGGTTTACTGGCGCTGCTCTTCCTGTTCAGCTTGTCAGCCTCTGTCAGCTGGCTGTGGCGCCAATGGCATCAGGAAACCGAAGACAACCCCTCATGACCGACAAACACGGTAATTTGCAAACAAAACCACCGGCTAAAACACCACCGCTGGTGAGCGTGATCATTCCCTCCTACAATCACGCACAATACATTGATCAAGCCATCGCCAGCATCAAGGACCAAACCCACCGCCACTGGGAACTGATCATTATCGACGACGGCTCCACAGACAACACCCACACCGTGTTGCAGAAATACCGTCATGATCCCCGCATCCGCCTGCGCCTGCATAAGACCAATCGCGGCCAGACAGTGCGCCTGAACGAGGCCCTGGACATGGCCAAGGGGGAGTACATCAGCTTGCTGCCTTCGGATGACTGGTACCTGCCCCAGAAGCTGGAAAAACAACTGGCCTTGTTTGAGCAGTTGCCAAACAATTATGGTGTCGTCTACAGCCAGGGCTTGCGTTATTATGAAGACACAAAAAAAAACCTGCCGGCCAAAACCAACCATCAGCTAAAACGTGGCAACGTGCTGGCTGACTTGCTGACGGGTGATTTTTTTGTCTATCCCAACACGCCTCTGGTTCGCGCCTGCTGCTTCCAGCACTACCGTTTTGATGAAAGCTATTTCGCCGAAGGCGAGGCCATTTACTTCAAAATTGCCATGCGCTGGCTGTTTGATTATGTGCCAGAACCCCTGGCCGTTATGCGTGACCACAGCTACAACACCGGCAAGCAAACCTGGCGCATGTTCGAAGACAACCTACGCTACCGGCAGGAACTATTTGCCCACCCCGATTTCCCACCATCCCTGCAGCCGCTAAAAAAACCGGTGCTGGCCAAACTCTATCGGCTCAAAGGCTGGGAGATGATTCGTTGCGGTCATAACAATAAAGTGGGCAGAAAGCTTCTGTTGCAATGCGTGAAAGCATATCCCCCAAGTCTTGCTTATTGGCGAGTTCCCATTGGCCTGCTATTAAGCTTCCTGCCAAATACCATGGTTATAAAGAAGTCCAACCCATGAAGCTATTAATTCCTAAGCTCCACAACCTGCAGACCAAGGCAAAACGTTTTGCTCGTTCTCGACTAAAAACCTTCCTGTTATCAAGCATTTATCCCGGGTTTACTGCCCATGGCCCAGTCCAGTTCGGGCCAAATGTGCGGATACGCATAACAGATGGAGGGTCAATCGAGATTGGACGAGAGGTGTGCATTGAAGAAGGCGTCGTGCTACATACCCAAAAAGGCCATTTGCGGATTGGCGATAACGTCTTTATTGGCCATCACTCAGAATTGGTGGCAAAAGAACACATTGAAGTCGGTAACGAAACACTCATCGCACCCTTCGTGGTGATTCGGGATGCCAATCACAACATTAAAAAAAGCCAACCTATCCGGAAACAAGGTTTTGAGGTCAAGCCCGTTTCTATTGGCAGAGATTGCTGGTTGGGGACTCACTCGGTAGTAACAGCAGGTTCACAGCTTGGCAACGGGGTTGTTCTCGGAGCCAATGCTGTTGTAACCAGCAATATCCCGGAAGACTCGGTAGCCGTAGGTATCCCGGCTGCCGTGATAAAAAAACGGCCATAAAAAAGGCCGGGATAACCGGCCTGGGGGATTGTGGTGTGTCGGGTTTATTTTTCCAGCAAGTCGATCTTGTCTTTAACCTCGGCCCATTTGTCGGCCTCCGGCAGGGGTTCTTTCATGCGCGTGATGACCGGCCAGACCTCCGACAACTCCTTGTTGATTTCAATAAAAACCTCCTGTCCCGGCGGTAGGTCGTCTTCGGGGTAAATGGCTTCAATGGGGCATTCGGGCTCGCACAGGGTGCAGTCGATGCACTCGTCCGGGTCGATGACGAGAAAATTCGGGCCTTCGTGGAAACAGTCCACCGGGCAGACTTCAACGCAGTCGGTGTATTTGCATTTGATGCAGGCTTCAGTGACAACAAAGGTCATGCGTTTGCTCCAGATTTATATGACGTGGTATTATATCGCAGTTTGCTCGCAAGGTATATTAGCGGTCGCTAATAAAAGACCCGGTTTCGGGCCCGCGGGATTGACTCACGTCAAACACTTCAGAAAAAATAATAATCACGAGACCCGACGAATTTGCAAACCTATCCCAAGAGCCAGCATCAACTGTCACGCGAGCAGTTTTCTCCGGCCAGTCGTGCCATCATCCAACAACTGAGCGACCACGGCTATGAAGCCTACGTGGTGGGTGGCGCCATCCGCGATTTGTTGCTGGGCAAAAAACCCAAGGACTTCGACGTGGTCACCAGCGCCACGCCCGAGCAGATCAAGGCTGTTTTCCGACGCCGCTGCCGCCTGATCGGACGCCGCTTCCGGCTCGCCCACGTTTATATTGACCGCGACCTGATTGAAGTGGCCACTTTTCGCAGTTCTTCGGGCAACGATGCCGCCGCCAGTGGTGGCGACCGGCTGATTCGCAACGGCCAGATTATCCGTGACAACGTCTATGGCAGCATTGACCAGGATGCGGTGCGACGCGACTTTACCGCCAATGCGCTTTATTTTGACCCGGCTGGCGAAACCATTCTGGACTTTGTCAACGGCTACGAAGACATCAACAAACGGCTGTTGAGCCTGATCGGGGAGCCAGCCGAGCGGTTCAGGGAAGACCCGGTGCGCATGCTGCGTGCGGTGCGCTTTGCGGTCAAACTGGACTTGCAGCTGGACGCCCCCTGCGCGGCGGCCATTGCCCCCAATGCCCACTGCCTGGCCAACGTGGCACCGGCACGGTTGTTTGACGAACTGATCAAGATTTTTCACAGCGGCTACGCCGAAAGCGCCTTTGAACTGATGCAGAAACACGGCCTGTTCGCACAGTTGTTCCCGCACACCGCCCAGGCCATCGCCGAAAGACCGGAATACGAAACCCTGTATCGCACCGCCTTTGCCAACACCGACGAGCGCATTGCCACCGGCAAACCGGTGACGCCGGTGTTCCTGTTCGCCGTCCTGCTGTGGCCGCGGGCCGAGCAGCTGTTCCGCCAGCACCTGCAAAACGGCCTGCCGGAATTTGACGCCATGAACCTGGCCGCCACCACCGTTTTTGAAGAACAGCGCGACAGCATTTTTGTGCCGCGGGTGATTCAGGCCGGCATCCGTCACATTTGGACCTTGCAGCTGCGTTTTATGCGCAACCGAGGCAAACGCGTGTTTTCCACCCTGGCACACCCGCGCTTCCGGGCCGCCTATGACTTCCTGCTGCTGCGGCAGATCACCCAGCCGGAACTGGCCGAACTGGCCAGCTGGTGGACAGAAATCCAGGAAGTGCCGCCAGAAAAGAAACGCGAAATGATCTTCGGCTCGGCCGAAAAGGGCAAGCGGCGACGCCGGCGACGGAAAAAACCGGCCGACTCCCAGCGACATACTTAGCCATGCTGGAGCCTGATGAGCGCATCCGCACCCACACCCCACACCGCTTACCTTGGCCTGGGCAGTAACCTGGGTGACTCGCTGGCTACCATTGGCCAGGCCATCCACCATCTCGACCAACTGCCCCACAGCCGTGTGCTGGCCTGTTCCAACGCCTACCGCAGCGTGCCATGGGGTGTCAGCGATCAACCGGACTTTGTTAATGCCGTGGTGGCACTGCGCACCGGACTGGATCCATTGCGTCTGCTTGACCACACCCAGGCGCTGGAAAAAAGCCTGGGCCGGGTGCCCACGCGCCACTGGGGCGAGCGGGTCATCGATGTGGACATTCTGCTCTATGGCCAACACCTCATCGGCACGCCCGAACTCACTATCCCCCACCTATGGCTGGGCCAAAGGGCTTTTGTCTTGCTGCCGCTTTTGGAAATCGCCCCGGATGCCCACATCCCCGGCCACGGTTCGGCTCGGGACTTGTGGCAGAAACTGCGGCACAAAACACCACACAAACCTCAGAAAATCGGCAAAATTATGTGGTAAAAATGCAACAAAGCCGGTTTTTTTCCGCTCAGAGGCGGTTTTTATGCAAAAAAACCACAAAAACCCGGCATAAAAGTGCCTTTGGTGTTGTGTTTCTGCCAATCGCGTGGTAATCTAAACGCAGTTTTGAAGCAGGTTACTTTTCAGCCACTCCAAGACAAACAGGGCGCAGACAGAAATAACTTGAACCCATCCACCCGGATGGGTTTTTTTTCGCCTGCTGTTAGGGAAGCTTCGATAGGGGGAAGTCCGCAATCCAATGCGGCTCTGGTACAATGGCGTTTTTTCGCTTTTGGCCACATGGAACAGTCTCAAAACACCCCGACGACCGATTCGCTGGCCCGACGCCAGGCCTGGAA
>WGBZ01000043.1 GCA_015494035.1 Lysobacterales bacterium
GGGTAATAAATTTTTCCAGAATCACGTGGTCATCGCCAAAGGCCTTGCGGGCTTCGCTCCTGGCTGCGTTCAACGCCTCGTCAAAGTGCGCCGCATCCGGCACGATTTTCATGCCCTTGCCGCCGCCTCCGGCAGAAGCCTTGATTAACACCGGCCAGCCAATTTTTTCCGCCTTCTGGCGCAAAAAAGCCGCGTCCTGATTGTCCCCGTGATAACCGGGCACACAGGCCACGCCAGCGGCTTCCATGGTCTGCTTGGCGGCCGACTTGCTGGCCATGAGCCGCATGGCCGCCACCGGCGCGCCAATAAAAATCAGGCCCGCATCAATACAAGCCTGGGCAAAATCGGCGTTTTCGGCCAAAAAACCATAGCCCGGGTGAATGGCGTCTGCCTTGTGCTTGCGTGCAGCCTGCACAATGGCATCGGCATTAAGGTAGGACTCCGCTGGCGCGGGGCCGCCCACGCACTCGAACGCATCGGCCAGCCGGGTATGGCGGGCATAGCGGTCCACTATGGAACACACGGCGACGGTTTCTATGCCCAGTTGCTGGCAGGTGCGAATGATGCGACAGGCAATTTCACCGCGATTAGCAATCAGAATCCGATTGATTTTATCTGGCATGGGAGGGGCTATTCCATATTAATGATTAGGCTGGGTAGCGTAAATGAAGCTCAGCGTAGTTTGCGACCGAAGAGCATATTGTTATGATCTCCTTTCGCGCTTCGCAATTCTTTCTGCCTCTCTGCTAGCTAAGTACCACCACTCCTTTTCTCCATTATCCCGATTTGCTATTTTTGCCCCAACTTCGTGCAAAAATTGGCGAATTTGATCATCCGTATAGCCGCCAACCTTCTTCCTTATTGCGTCAAATGACCTATCTGTGTAACTCTTATGACTTAACATTTCTGTGAGCAATGATTTAACATTTTCTGATGCTTGATTTTTTAGTACGTGCATTTCCTTTTCATGAGTGAATTGCCGTTTTTGGAGCAAAAGATTAATAGCGCCAGATGCGAACGCACCAACAACCACACCTCCAAGAGCCCACCACCCTTCACTCATTTATAGCTTCTCCTATTGCACATAACATTTTAAACAGTTGGCTTGAGAGCCATTACTCTGCCGCAAGTCATGCCTGAAAGGCCATGGCCCGGTTAACCGTCCGGTTAGCTGATCGTTTAACCATTATCTGGTTCGGCAAGGGCATCCGGATCCGAACCCAACAACCAGAAGTCAAACGGCCCCTTGAGCAGTGGAAACGGGTACTGGCTGCCCGGCCCGAAGCTCATGAAAAGGGGTTCCGGGTGACTGAGCCGGATGGCCGGCCCTTTGCCCACCACCGGCTTCCAGTCCAGCTGGTCGGCTTTCTTTGCTACCAGTTGATACAGGATTTCCTCGTTTTTGCCGTGGCGCTCCACCCACCAGTAAGCGCAAGCATAGGCGGCAAACGCCACCATCACCGCAAACAGCACCCCGGTCAAAAACAGGCCGATGCGCTTTCTCGGCCAGGCGGCAAAGTCAGGCTTGAGCATAATCAGGGCCAAAACCAGCGCCACCACCAACACACTGCCCAAAACCAACAGGCTGGTCAGGGTTGGCAAGGGCTGGTGTTTGATCTGGCGCACACAGTAAACACCGACCAGCCCAAAGCCCAGTGCCAGCCAGGTCAATACCGACGCGCGTCGGCCCAGGTCGCCCGGGCGATCCCGGCGGCTTTTTTTTGTGTTTTCGTTGGCGCTTTCCGCTCGTTGTGTCATGCTTTTCTCGTTATTTTCTGTTTGTTATTTGTTTCGTAATTGGCGATTTCAGTCTTTGCGAAGGTCAGGATTTGCTCCAGTCCGGTTCCTGTTTGTTCAGAAAAGCCGTCAGCCCGTGCTGGCCTTCGGGTGAGACACGCACAGCGGCAATAACCTGGGTGGTGTATTCATCCAGCTTTTTTTGCTGGGGAATGCTTCGGCCCACCACCGACATGACCAGTTTCTTGCTGATGGCCCGCGCGTTGGGCCCGGTGCGCAGTATCAGGCCAATTTCTTTTTCCACCGCCTGATCCAGTTC
>WGBZ01000044.1 GCA_015494035.1 Lysobacterales bacterium
GCCTGGCCGTCGTCAGCGGTTTTCTTGTCACCACCGCCAAGGGCAATACGGTTTCCGTTTTTAACTGGTTTGAAATTCCTTCCCCGTTTAACGGGTCTGTAGCGGCAACTGTGGATAATCTGGAAGATCGGGCCGGCTGGCTGCATCGCTGGTTGGCTTACGGGCTGTTGGGCCTGATTGCCCTGCATGCCTTGGCGGCATTGTGGCATCACTTTATTCAGGCCGATGGCAGCCTGTGGCGCATTCTGGGCCGCTGTCCGGATGACCGCACACCCGACCCCTTAACACGGGCAAACCACTGAGGAGAGCACACATGAAAACCCATAAAACCCAAAAAACCACGGTTCGAAAATTCTTTCATCGCACCCTTGTGTTGCTGTTGCTGATGCTATCAATTCATACGGCGCTGGCTGCTGAACGTGTTTACAAAATTGACACCAAGGGCATGCATGCCTTTGTGGTGTTCAAGGTCAAACACCTGGGATTCAGCTGGCTGGAAGGACACATTAACCGCTTTGATGGTGGATTTGTTTTTGATAAGCAAAATCCGGCCAACAACCAGGTTCAGGTCACCCTGGACATGCGCAGCCTGGACACCCGCCACGCTGAGCGCGACAAACACCTGAAAAGCGGGGATTTCTTTGACGTGGAGAAATTTCCACAAGCCAGTTTTGTCAGTACCGGCTGGCAGGATCTGGGTAAAGGCAAGGCGAAGTTGAAAGGAACACTGACTTTGCGCGGTATAGAGAAAGCGGTGGAACTGGATGTCACTCATTTAGGCGGTGGCAAGGACCCTTGGGGCGGCTTCCGCGAAGGTTTCGAAGCCACAGGGCAATTGAAACTGTCGGATTTCAACATGAAGAAAGCCGCCATGCTGGGCCCGGCTTCTGAAGACGTCCGGATTTGGGTTTCCCTGGAAGGCGTTTGGCAGCCGCAGAAATAAGCCGGGTCTGTTCGATGGCCCAAAAGGTCGCCGGGCTTTAGGACGCTTAAGAGTGATTTCTCAGGCGGATAGACCTTGCAATTTGCTCATGGCTAGCTAATGGCGCCGGCTTCCTCGGCCTGCAGGTCGGCGTGGTAGGAACTGCGCACCAACGGCCCGGCGGCAATGTGCATGAAACCCAGTTGCTCGCCATATTCGCGGATGGCTTCGAACTCGTCCGGTGTCCAGTAACGGATGACCGGGTGATGGTGACGCGAGGGTTGCAGGTACTGGCCGATGGTGACCATTTCGACCCGGTGGTCGTGCAAATCGCGCAACACGCCCTGAACCTGTTCGAAGGTTTCGCCCAGGCCCACCATGATGCCGGACTTGGTGACCACCTGCGGATTGCGGGCCTTGAATTGCTTCAGCAAGTCCAGTGACCACTGGTAGTCGGCACCGGGCCGCACGCTGCGGTACAGGTCCTTGACCGTTTCCAGGTTGTGGTTGAAAACATCCGGCAGGCCGTGGTCAAAGATTTCCAGCGCCCGTTGCATTTTGCCTTTGCCGCGGAAATCCGGGGTCAGGATTTCAATGCGAATGCCGGGGTTGTGCTGGCGGGTGAGGTTGATGCAGTCCACAAAGTGCTGCGCGCCGCCATCTTTCAGGTCATCGCGATCCACCGAGGTGATGACCACGTATTTCAGTTCCATGTCGGCAATGGTGCGGGCCAGATTCAATGGTTCATCGGCATCCGGCGGCAACGGGCGGCCGTGAGCCACGTCACAAAAGGCGCAGCGCCGCGTGCAGACTTCACCCAGAATCATAAAGGTGGCCGTGCCTTTACCAAAGCATTCATGAATATTGGGGCAGGAGGCCTCCTCGCACACGGTCACCAGGGAGTTGTCGCGTAGTTTGGCTTTCAGCCGCGCCACCTGATTGCCCACCGGCAGTTTGACCCGTATCCAGTCGGGTTTGCGCAACATGGGTTTGTCGGGGTCGAAGGTGACGCGGTTGCGGCCCGTTTTGGCGCCGGCTTTTTCCTTGACGCCAGCGGCTTTGGGCGCCGGGCGAATATCCAGGGGGTGCTTGCGATTCATGCGATGTGTTTGTCCATGAAGGGAAAAGGGGAAGGGCTTTGTGCCACGTCTTGAGGCGCTGCGATGGAGAAATTCAGGCACTGAGCCAGGTGATTGACCAGCCGCTGCTGAACGTCAGAAAGCTCAACATCGGGCCGGTAATCGGCCAGAGACACCACTTGCAGGCCCACAAAACCACAGGGGTTGATGCGGCCAAACGGTTCCAGGTCCATGCGCACGTTGAACGCCAGGCCATGAAAACTGCGGCCTTTGCGTACGCGCAGGCCCAGCGAGGCGATTTTCTTGCCGTCCACATAAACGCCCGGGGCTTTTTCCTTGCGCACCGCACGCAGGCCATAATCGGCCAGGGTGTCAATAATGGCCTGCTCAATGCCATTGACCAGCGCCTTGACGCCGATGCCGTGACGTTTCAGGTCAATCAGCGGGTAGGCGACAATTTGCCCCGGCCCGTGATAGGTCACCTGGCCACCGCGGTCCACGTGAATGACGGGGATGTCGCCGGCATTGAGGATGTGTTCCGGTTTGCCGGCCTGGCCGAGGGTGAACACCGGTGGGTGTTCCACCAGCCACAGTTCGTCCGGGGTGGTTTCATCACGCTGGTCGGTGAACGCCTGCATGGCCCGCCACACGGGCTCATAGTCGGCCAGACCAAGCTGACGAATGCGCAAGGGGCGCTGTGGATGGGGTTCGCCGGCCATGGGTTCAGTC
>WGBZ01000045.1 GCA_015494035.1 Lysobacterales bacterium
GATAGACAGCCTGCCGGGGGCCACCCAGCAGGACCGGGTGCTCAATTACATCGACCTGCAGCTCAACCCGGCCGCCATTGATGACTCGGCACTGGAAGCGCAACTGGCGGCCGATTTCCAGACCCTGGACAAGAGCCGCACCCAGATGTGGGCCGAACACGAAGACATTCCGGATAACACGCCCAATTACTGGGACGTCAAAACCCAGCCGGCCTGGGAGTTGACCCACGCCACCTTTGCCCGCGCCGTGCGCAGCAAGCGCCAGCTTGAGCACATGCTGAGTGATTTCTGGTTCAATCATTTCAATGTCTATGCCGATGACACGCCGATTGAGTCCATGCTGGTGCATTACGAACGTGATGTGCTGCGCCAGCACGTGCTGGGCAATTTCCGCGACATGGTACTGGCGGTAACAAAATCCGTGTGCATGGGTTTTTACCTCGACAACGCCTTTAACAATCAATACGGCCCCAACGAAAATTACGCCCGCGAGCTGCTGGAACTGCATACCCTCGGCGCTGGCAATTATTACCAGCACCTGCCCTGGGATCAGGTGCCGGTGGACAGCCAGGGGCGCCGGGTGGGTTACGTGGAAGCCGACGTGCTGGAAATGGCTCGTGCGCTGACTGGCTGGTCATACGATGGTGCCCTCTGGGAGGACTACCAGAATGGCAACACGCCCACGGGCGCCTTTCTTTTCCGTGACGGCAACAGCTGGCCCATGGATTTCCACGACCGTGGCACCAAACGCGTGTTGGGTCAGTTTTTCTCCTACGACCCGGGCAACCCGCAAAAAGACCTGCTGGACATTATTGATATGCTCTGCGAGCATCCCGGCACGGCTGGCTTTGTCGCCAAAAAACTCTGCCGGCGTTTTGTCAGTGACAACCCGCCACAGTCACTGGTGGATCAGGTGGCCAATACCTTCCAGCAAAACTGGCAGGCCCCCAATCAGTTGCAACTGACGATGGAAACCCTGCTCAAATCCCCTGAATTCCTGAATACCTGGGGTGAAAAGGTTAAGCGGCCCTTTGAAAAAGTGGTGGCCACCATGCGCGCCACCGACTACTCACACAGCTTTTATCCCGGTTTTCCCGGCATCACCGACACCCATCCACGCTATCAGGAACTGGAGTACACCAACTGGCTGTTCTGGACCTACCTGAACTCGGGCCAGCGACTGCACCACTGGGCAGCCCCCAATGGTTTTCCGGACAAGAAAGCCGCCTGGCTTGGCGCTTCCAGCCTCATGGCCACCTGGAACAGCCTGCAAGTGGTTTGTCACATTCCCTACGACGACAGCCTGCCGGAAATCGCGCCCATAGTCGGCCAGACCCAGGCCCATTTCACCACCACCGGCCAAGTCACTTCAGCAGAAAATCTGGTGGACTACTGGCATAACCGCCTGTGTGGCATTCCCGCCAGCGGCGCTGCCCGTCAGGCCCTGGTGGATTTCATGAGTTATGATGATGTACAAAACCCGGCGCCCAACGACCCCACCGTGCCCATTGACCTGAGCATCGATGACTGGCCCTCTTACAACCGATCCCGGCTGCGCACCATGGTCTCCATGATTGCCATGTCACGCCCCTTCAATAACCGGTAAGGCGGAGAATTCCCATGAAAAAGATTTCCAGAAGACAATTCATGCAACGCGCCGGCATCGGCACCCTGGCTACCGTCGGTGGCGTTCAACTGGGGTTTGGCAGCAACCTGCTCAGCCCTTCCGGGCTCAGTAATGGCCGCGACATCCTGATTTACGTCTTTCTTTATGGCGGCATGGACGGATTGAACCTGGTGCCACCTCGCACCGGCACACATGCCACCAATTACCAGAGTCTCAGACCCAGTATCCAGGTTCCCAACAGCCAGATATTGCCGCTGAATGGCAACCAGTTTGGTCTTCACCCCCAGGCCAGCGGTCTGCAAACCCTGTTCAACTCCGGCAAAATGGCCATTGTTCACGCCACCGGCATGTTGGAAGCCAACCGTTCCCATTTTGACTCCATCACCTACCTGGAACTGGGCACACCGGGCAACAAAAATACCACTACTGGCTGGTTAACGCGTTATTTCGAGTCTTCACTGGCCACTCCCGATGACGACCCACTGCCATTGATGGTGCCCAACTGGAACTCCCCGGCCAGCGTGCTGGGCAGCAACAAGGCCCTGGTGGTAGGCAACCCGGCCGACTTCAAGCTGAACTCCGGCCACTGGTCTTGGAATGACATTTCCCAGGTGGCACTAGCAGGTGTTTTTGACCCTAACGGTGATGCGGCCGAACAGACCTCAACCCTGACCCTGAATTCATCAGATATCCTGCAGGGTATTTTTGACCCTAACACCCCCTACGTACCAGCCAATGGCGCGGTTTACCCACAAGACTCCTACCTGGGTGAACGCATGATGAATCTGGCCCGGGTTATCAAGGCCGATGTGGGCATGGAAGTGGCCTACGTGCCATTTGGCGGTTGGGATACCCACGCCAATCAAGATGATTTTGGTGATCCGGCCAATCCCGGTGAGTTTGGTCTTCAGGTTCAGGAGCTGTCACAGGCGTTACATGCCTTCTACACCGATTTGAGTGTCTCTCACGCGGGCAAAATCACCATCGTGGTACAGAGTGAATTTGGTCGCCGTGCCTACGAAAACGCCGATGCCGGCACCGATCACGGTTACGGCAATCCCCTGCTGGTCATTGGCGATAACGTCAATGGCGGTTTCCATGGCAGCTTCCCCGGCCTGGGCAGCGGCGATCTGTTTGAAGATCAGGACGTGGCGGTGACCACCGACTACCGACAGGTCATCAGCGAAATCCTGATCCGGCGCACCAAAAACCGTTTTCTGGGACACGTCTTCCCCGGTTTCAGCAATTATTCGCCGCTGGGCGTGGTTCAGGGCAATGACATGCCGCCGGTGTACGATTTTGAGTTTGACAATATTTATGCGTCAGGCTTTGAATAATACCGGTAATAAAAAGCAATCGCTTGACGATTTCAACTGTCAGCCCACGAAAACCACAATACCTCGTCGATGCTGGCCGCTCCGGTGACCAGCATCAACAAGCGATCCAGCCCCAGAGCAACGCCCGAGCAGGCCGGCAAACCGTGGTGCAGCGCAGCCAGGAATTTCTCATCTGGTGGCACCGAGACCAAACCATTCCGTTGCCGGGTGCTGGCATCGGCCTCAAAGCGCCTAAGCTGCTCGGCTGGATCGGTCAGCTCCTGGTAGCCATTGGCCAGTTCCAGGCCATCCACAAAGCATTCAAAACGCAAGGCCTGTTGGTTGTTTTCCGGGTCCAGTTGCGCCAGCGCCGCCTGACTGGCCGGGTAATGGCTGACGAACACCGCACAATCTTGTGGCAGTTGTGGCTGCACCTGCAGGGAAAACAGCAAATCCAGGCAGTGATCCCGTTCCAGGGCCTGGCCGCTATAACCCGCCGACCGACATGCCGCCTGCAAATGCGCCAACGAAGCGGTGAAGGGCGACAAACCCGTGTGTTCGGCAAAAACCTCGCCATAACGGAAAAACTGCGGTGGTTGCAGGTTCTTTCTAAAAGCCGCGTAAACTGTTTGCAATAGTTGTTCCACTTCCTGCATCAGCGCCGTCATGGTAAAACCCAGCCGGTACCATTCCAGCAAGGAAAATTCCGGGTTGTGTCGCGTACTGCTTTCACCCTGGCGGAATGCCTTGCCGATTTCAAACAGGTCAAAACCGTGTTGTGCCAACAGGCGTTTGTGAAAAAACTCCGGCGAGGTGCGCAACCAGGCTGGCGGCTGGCCATCGGTACGAAAGCTTTCCAGCTGGGGATCGGTGTTCCCGGCACTGGACAGCACCGGCGTTTCCACTTCCACCACGTCACGGGCTGCGAAAAAATCGCGGATGGTGCGGTACAAAAAAGCCCGCGAGAAAGCCGCGGGCCGGACAGAGCCGAAATCCTGCCTCATGAATCAGCCCTCATGGGCCATTCCCAGCCAGACAAAACTCATGATTTCACGCGCCCCACGTATTCACCGGAACGGGTGTCCACCTTGATGACTTCTCCTTCGGGCACAAACAGCGGCACACGCACCACCGCCCCGGTTTCCAGTGTGGCCGGTTTGCCGCCACCACCAGAGGTGTCGCCGCGCACGCCCGGATCGGTCTCAACAATTTTCAGCTCGACAAAATTGGGTGGCTCGACAATCAGCGGCACGTTATTCCACAGCACCACGGTACAAGTATCCTGTTCTTTCAGCCATTTGGCGTTGTCACCCACGGCAGAAGCCGGCGCTTCAAACTGCTCGTAGCTGTTGGGGTCCATAAAATGATAAAATTCGCCGTCGGTGTACAGGTATTCCATGTCCCGTTCCATGACATCCGCGGCTTCCACCGATTCGCCGGATTTGAAGGTTTTTTCCAACACGCGACCGGTTTTCAGGTTACGCAGTTTGACGCGGTTGAAGGCTTGGCCCTTACCGGGTTTGACAAACTCGTTTTCGATGATGGTGTAGGGATCGCCATCAAGCAGCAATTTGAGACCGCTGCGGAATTCATTGGTGCTGTAAGTCGCCATGCAAGCTCCTGATGAGTGGTAGTTATTAAACCAGTAATTATACCCGATTCACTGCCATTCATCGCTGTGCCTGTGCGGGGCACCGACCAGACGCGCCTTATTCTGGTCGCCGCCCTCGAAACAGCCGTTAAACGATATAATACTCTCCATCATAATAACCATGGAAAGGCGGTGAGTGACCTCACGCCTTCCCGCTTGGTTCTCTCTCAACGTGCCTTCTTATGCCAAAACCTGACAAAATAATCACCCATCGCCCCTTTGCCCCGCCCGGTTCAAACAGCCCCGAGGAAACAGCACGGGCCATCGGCGACCGGATTGGAGCAGACTCCAGCGGCACGTGGCGACGGGTGCTGAAACAACAGGTTAGGGTCGATGCCAGGCACTGGCCAACGCTCATGGGGCACGCTGACTATGACCGACGGGCTGAAGACCTGTTTGCCCTGCGGGCGCCAGCGGCGTTTCTGCGCAGTACGCACCCGGCGCTGCTAAAACAGGTCTTACCCAGCCGGGAAGAACTGATGGACACCAGTGGCACCACCGACCCGGTTGGTGACTCAGATAGCACCGTGGCGCCCGGGGTGATTCATAAATACGCCGCGCGGGTGCTGTTAATCGCCAACGGCTTGTGTGCCATCAATTGCCGTTATTGTTTCCGACGCCACTTTCCCTATGCGCAACAATACGCCAGTCACAATAACTGGCGTGAAGCCATCGACTACCTGAAAAAACAGACAGATGTGCACGAGGTTATTCTCAGTGGCGGCGACCCACTCACCCTGCCTACCCAGCGACTGCAGGCCCTGACTGAGCAGTTAAGCGATCTGCCTCATATCGATACTTTGCGCATTCACAGCCGCGTGCCGGTGGTATTACCGGAACGCATCACCAATAATTTGCTGGACTGGCTCAGCGGCTTGCGCCTGAAGAAAGTACTGGTTATCCATGCCAATCACGCCGAAGAGCTGACCGAAGCACACCGCCAGGTGTTCTCGCAGTTACGAAATGCCGGAGCCACGGTGCTGAACCAGAGCGTGTTGTTAAAAGGCGTCAATGACAGCGTGGAAGCCCTCGTGACCCTGTCACGGCGGCTTTTTGACCTGGGCATCCTGCCCTACTACCTGCACCAGTTGGACCGCGTCACCGGCGCCGCACACTTTGCCGTGGATGATGACACGGCCCGAAACCTACACGCCGGATTACAAGCGGCATTGCCAGGATACCTGGTTCCCAAACTGGTTCAGGAAATCCCGCAAAGGCCTTCAAAAACCTTGCTTTTTTGACCCCGTTTTACTACATTCAAGCTTTCTTTACATTCAGAAAACTGTGAACGGCTCGGCGAATTACCGGCGGGTGAACGGTTACACTTTTCCCAGGGAAGCGCTGATTGAATCTGGACGAAGCAGGTTATGCCTGAAATGTCCGAGAACAAGGCGAAGTTCGCAGCCAATAGCAGGCTATTGGCAAGGAATTCAACGCAGTTATCGGGCATCTCATGTATGAGAAGCGAGTTCACGATTCGATCAGCGCTTCCCTGGCAGTCAAGGGCACACAAAGGAGACTCTCTTGCGTAACGACAACACCATCTACCTGCTTATCGTGCACGAGTCAGAAGAAGACGCCGAACGCATTCTTTCCATCCTGCGCAATGCCCAGATAGCAGTGCGACCAACCCGCATCACCGACGAAGAACAGCTGCCGAATGTGCTCGAACGCCAGCGCTTCGATCTGGTGCTGTGTCAGGACATGCAGGAAAGCCTGCCCCTGTCGCGGGTGATCGAGGAAATCGAACGCAGCGGCAAGGACATTCCCGTCATCGCCCTTCTGGACAGCTTTGACGAGGAACGCATTGATGAGGCCATTTCTGCTGGTGCCAGCACCATCTGCAACGGCAACCTGTCCGAACACCTGCGCCACACCATCCGCAATGAGAAAAAAGCCCTGGAAGAGCGGCGCCGCTTGCGTTTTCTTGAATCCGAGCTGCACGAGGCCGAAAAACGCGCCTCGGCCTTACTGGAAAACTCCAAGGATGCCATCGCTTATGTGCATGATGGCATGCACGTTTACGCCAACAAGGCCTATCAGGAACTGTTTGGCTATGAAGACGCCGAAGAAATGGAAGTGACGCCATTTTTGAACCTGGTCAGCAAGTCACAGGTGCCGGAAGCCAAGAAGCTGTTAAAACAGATCAGCAAAAACGATCTGCCCGAATCCGAACTGACATTCACCTTCCAAAATGCCAAGGGGGAAGAATTCGAGGCCGAAGTGACCATTGAACGAGCCACCGTGGATGGCGAACCCTGTGCCCAATTCATGATACGCCCACCGGCGGTCAACCCTGAAGCCGAAAAAGAACTGCGCGAATTGAAATTCAAAGACATTGTCACGGGCTTTTACAACCGACGATATTTCACCGACCTGCTCAAGGATCACATCAGCCAGGCCCGCGCGGGCAAGGCCGGTGTGTCCCTGGCCCTGTTGCAGGTGGACAAAGAAAAAAGCCTGGAAAAGCAACTCGGCAAGGCCGGCATGGACCTGCTCATGACTAGCCTGGCCCAGTACCTGCAAGACAAACTGCCGGAAAACGCCACGCCGGTGCGTTATTCAGACACGGCATTTATTGTTTCGGCCCCGGTGAAGATCGAGGAAATGACCAAACAGATGGAAGCCTTGCGACGCGGCGTCACAGAACAGCTTTTTGAAGCTGGAGATGAGTCCATTTCCACCACCCTGAGCATTGGGGTCACGCAAGTGGTGGAACGCACGGAAGGGGCCAGAGAAGTCATGAAACACCTTCAGGATCAGGTGGTGGCGGCCAAGGACAAAGGCGGTAACCTGGCCTGCGTCTTTGATCCGGCCGAGGAAGAGAAAAAAGCCCGGGCTGCCAATCAGCACTGGATTGACCTCATCGAAGCCGGGCTACAAAATGACCGTTTCGTGCTGCACTACCAGCCCATCATCAGCCTGCATGGCGATGACACCGAACACTACGAAGCACTGATTCGTCTGAAAACCCCTGATGGGCTGGCCTTTCCAGGAGATTTTCTGCCCATTGCCAAGCGCCACGGCTACATGCCGAACATCGACAAATGGGTCACCCGAAGGGCACTTGAGCAAATCAAGGAACACCCGGAACCGGTCACGGTTTTTCTCAAGCTGTCACCACAGAGCTACGAAGACATCAGCTTCCCTGCCTGGCTTTCCAACGAACTAAAGCAACGTAGCATGACCGGCGAGCGCCTTGTGCTGCAAATTCCTGAAAGCGAGCTGGTGACCCATTCAGCCAAGGTCAAACCTGTTATCAGCGCGTTGAAAAACCTGCACTGCAAATTTGCGGTGGAAAAATTCGGCTCGGGCCTCAATTCCTTTATGTTGCTCAAACATTACCCTATCGATCTGCTCAAATTTGACCCGAGCTTTACCCGCGACCTGGCGGAAAACGAGGACAACCAGCAACAGATCAAGGACATGGTGGAAAAGGCCCACGCACAAGGCAAGCAGGTGGTATGCGAACACGTGGAAGACGCGACCAGCATGAGTTTCCTGTGGAAATGCAACGTCAATTATGTGCAGGGCAATTTCCTCGCCCAGGCGCAGGAAGAAATGACCCAGGAAAGTAACTGAATGCCAGATGGCCATGAAGCGTGGCAACACACCCGGCCAATCTTCCAGGTATTCCAGGCGTTGTGATGAGCGCTGAAACAGCGACTCCCAGCCGGCGCCCTGCTCCACCGGAGATTGTCCCGGACAAAGGTTACGTGGGCCGATTTGCTCCCTCGCCCAGTGGCCCCTTGCATTTCGGCTCACTGCTGGCGGCCGTGGCCAGTTACTGCGATGCCCGGGCCCACAATGGCCGCTGGCTGGTGCGCATGGAAGACATCGACCAGCCCCGTTGCGTGCCCGGCGCTGACCGGATGATTCTCGACACCCTGCAACGATTCGGTTTTAAACACGATGGCGAAGTGCTTTATCAAAGCCTGCCGGAACGTCAGCACGCCTATGCCACCGCCTTGTCCAGGCTACGCCAAAAGGACAGACTTTTTTATTGCACCTGCAGCCGGCGGCAAATCCGACCTTTTCCTGTCTATCCCGGCACCTGCCGGAAGCGGCGTCAACCTCCACGGGATGAGCACGCCACGCGCGTGCTGGTGCCCGAGCAGAACATTGCCATTGTCGACCGGATTCAGGGCCATTTCGAACAAAACCTGGCTCAAGACTGCGGGGACTTTATCGTCTTTCGAAAAAACGGGCTGTATGCCTACCAGCTGGCCGTGGTCGTTGATGATGCTGATCAGGGCATCACCGACGTGGTGCGCGGCATCGACATCCTGGATTCCACGCCCCGACAGGTCTTTCTGCAACAGTGTCTGGGGCTGCCCACACCCCGCTATGCGCACATCCCGGTGATCGTCGATGCCAATGGCCACAAACTCAGTAAACAGACTTTTGCCCGTGACATTTCCAACGAAGATCCGCCCACACTGATCCGGTACGCCCTGACGGCACTCGGTCAGCCCTCCCCCCCGGCTGGCCTGCCTCTGTCCGCCTTGTGGCAATGGGCCATCACCCATTGGGACATCAGCAAAATCCGAGGGAAGGACATCCCGCAGCCCGGTTTGCTGGCTGGCACAGGCGCCCTGCCTTAAACCGTCCTTGGCTGTGCCTGGTCAATAGTGAAGCATGAACCGTGTGGTTCCACGGCTGTGCTAAAATGCCGCCCCTTGTTCGACCGGTTCTCCGCGTGGCCGGGGCACCCATACCGTTGGACAATTTATTAAAACCTTCTGAAAGACTCAACATGCTGCTGAAACCTCCCCTTCCTGCGCGTTCACACCAGCTTGTCTGGCAACAACTGTTTGGTTTTGCGCAACCGCTGGCCGTGGCCGAAGCCGCACAGCAACACGACGGGCTGACGGTCGTGCTGACAGAAAGCAGCCATGACGCCATGGTGCTCGAAGAAGAACTAAACCACTGCCTGAACACGGAAAAAGGGCGACCACCGGTGCCGGTCCTGCATTTTCCGGCCTGGGACACCTTGCCGTATGACGTTTTTTCGCCTCACCCGGACATTGCTTCCCAACGACTGGCTTTTCTGTATCAGGTGTCGCTCAAACCCCGGCATGGCGTGGTCATTATTCCGGTGGCCAATCTGACGCAACGCCTGCCACCGGCAGAATACGTGTTAAGCCGCTCTCTGGTCTTAAAAACCGGCGACCGGTTCGAACTTGAAAGCCAACGCAAGCGGCTGGAAACCAACGGCTATTTGCACGTTACCGAGGTTTCGCAACCGGGCGAATACGCCATTCGTGGTGGTGTGGTGGACATTTACCCCACTGGCAGCGAACAGGCCTGCCGCATCGAATTGTTCGATGACGAAATCGAATCTTTGCGTTTGTTTGATACAGAAACCCAGCGGTCCATCACCACAGTGGAAGAAATCCGGGTGCTGCCTGGCCGTGAGCACCCTTTCGACAAACCGGCCAGGGAACGTTTTCTGCAGGCTTTTCGAGACCGTTTTGACGTTGACACGCGCAAATCAGCCATTTATCAGGACGTGCGCAAGGCCGTGCGCTTTTCAGGCATCGAACACTACCTGCCGATGTTTTTTGAAAACACCACCACGCTGTTTGATTTTTTGCCCGAACAAACGCTGTTTGTTCACCAAGGCAACACGCGCCATGTACTGGCAACCTGGCACAAACAGATTCAGGCGCGTTACGACCAACGCAAGCATGACCTGCAGCGACCGGTACTGCCACCTGACAGCCTGTACGTGGGTCAGGAAGAAATCCTTGCGTCCCTGCAGCCTTATGCGCAAATCTACATAGACAACAGTCCGTCGGTGAAAAAGGACAGGGATGCAGAGCACCGCAGCCAAGCCCTGCCATCACACGCCTTCAACACGGCCTGGCCACCCCGCTACGACCAGGAAAAACACGGCAGCCTGGGCGATTTTCTGCGTCAGCAAAAAGCCCGGATTCTGATAGCCGCCGACTCCCCGGGACGGCAGGAAGTGATACGGAATTTACTCAGCCGGGAAAAGCTCTCCAGCCCGGAAGTGGCGAATTTCCATGCCTTTTCGCACGCCGACGAGAAGCTAATGATCACCATTGCGCCACTGGAAAACGGCACCTGGCTGAAGTCACAAAACCTGCTGGTCTTTGACGAAAGCTGCCTGTTCGGACAACGGGCCAACCGGCGCAAACGCCAACGCCGCTTCAAGGCCAGCGCCGAAGATGTCATCAGCAACCTGACCGACCTGCACCCGGGCGCACCGGTGGTGCATATTGACCACGGCATTGGCCGTTACCGTGGTCTGGAAAAGCTGGACTATGACGGCGAGGCCGAATACCTGGTGATCGAATACGCCGGCGGCGACAAATTATTTGTGCCGGTGGCCTCCCTGCACCTGGTTTCGCGCTACACCGGCGCCAGCGAAGAAATCGCCCCCTGGCATCGCATGGGCAGTGACAGCTGGGCAAAAACCCGTGACAAGGCCGCGCGCAAGGTGCGCGATGTGGCGGCTGAACTGCTTGACCTTTATGCCAAACGCGCGGCACGACCCGGCAAAAAAATCGCCCTGAATCAGGACGACTACCTGCAGTTCTGCCAGGGTTTTCCCTTTGAAGAAACCGAAGACCAGGCCAAGGCCATTGGCCAGGTGCTGAAAGACCTGCAATCGCCGCATTCCATGGACCGTGTTATCTGTGGCGACGTGGGATTCGGCAAGACCGAAGTGGCCTTGCGTGCCGCTTTTGTGGCCGCCAATGACGGCAAACAAGTGGCCTTACTGGTGCCCACCACCTTGTTGGCGCAACAGCATTACGAAAACTTCCTCGACCGCTTCGCCGCTTTTCCCTTTCGCATCGAGCTGTTGTCGCGCTTTGTTAGCAAGAAGCAGGCCGACAAAACCCTGCAGGGCATTAGCGACGGCACGGTGGACATTGTAATTGGCACTCACAAGTTGCTGCAGAAGGACATTCGCTTCAAGAACCTGGGGCTGGTCATTATTGATGAGGAACACCGTTTTGGGGTGCGGCAAAAGGAACGGTTGAAAAAACTGCGGGCCGAGGTGGACATCCTGACCCTCACAGCCACGCCCATTCCGCGCACGCTCAACACCGCGCTCTCGGGCTTGCGCGAACTGTCCCTTATGACCACCCCACCGAAAGCACGCCTGTCGGTCAAGACACAGGTGCTGGAATGGGATGACAGCGTGATACGCGAGGCCTGCCAACGCGAAATACAGCGTGGCGGCCAGGTCTATTTTCTGCACAACGACGTGCAGACCATCGAGCAGATGGCCGAAACCGTCCAGCGGTTGAATCCCGATGCCCGCGTGCGCGTGGCCCATGGACAAATGAACGAACACGAACTGCAACAGGTGATGCTGGATTTCCACAAACAGCGCTTCAACATTCTGGTCTGCTCAACCATTATTGAAAGCGGCATCGACATTCCCAATGCCAACACCATTATCATTAACCGGGCTGACAAACTGGGGCTGGCACAGCTGCATCAATTGCGCGGACGGGTCGGGCGCTCACACCACAAAGCCTTTGCCTACCTGCTGACTCCCCACCGGAAAAGCATCACAAAAGACGCGAGGAAACGGCTGGAAGCCATTGAATCGCTTGAAGAACTGGGTTCAGGCTTTACCCTGGCCACGCACGATCTGGAAATTCGCGGTGC
>WGBZ01000046.1 GCA_015494035.1 Lysobacterales bacterium
GCCGCGTGGCCAAACTCCGGTTTATCGGCAAGCAACAACTGAAAGGCCAGGCAGCTACGCTCTTTATTGATCAATCACGGATTACACGATGTCGCAAAACACCTCCCATGAATATGACTTGATAGTCATTGGCGCCGGTTCCGGCGGAGTGCGTGCTGCCCGCATTGCGGCAGGCCTGGGCCGGCGCGTGGCCATTATTGAAGAAGACAAGGTGGGCGGCACCTGCGTGATCCGCGGCTGTGTGCCGAAAAAACTGTTGGCTTACGCCGGTGCCTACAGCAAGTCCTTCAAGGCTGCACCTGCTTTTGGCTGGTCCGTTCAGGCCGGTTTTAACTGGAAGACACTGAAGGCCAACAAGGATGCCGAAATTTCCCGCTTGAACCGCATTTATCTGAAATTACTGGCCGACTCGGGGGTTGAACTGTTTACCGGCCATGGCCGCCTGACCGGCCCGCACGCTGTGGCTGTCGGTCACAAAACCCTGACCGCTGAACACATTCTTATTGCCACCGGTTCACACACCGTCTGCCCGGACATTCCCGGTATCGAGCTGGCCATCGATTCAGACGGCGCGCTGGATCTGGATGAACTGCCGTCCTCCCTGGCCATTAAGGGCGGGGGTTATATTGCGGTGGAATTTGCGAGCATTCTCAATGCCTTGGGCGTGAATGTGCATCTTGTTTATCGGAATGATCCGGTGTTGCGCGGCTTTGACATGGACCTGCGTGTCTTTGCCCAGCAGGCCTACCGCGATAATGGCATCAACGTCATTAATCATGCTGATGTGATGGCAGTAAAAGCGGTTGGCGAACAGAAGGAATTGGCCCTTTCCAATGGTCAGTCCCTGGTGGTGGACCAGTTTCTCTGCGCCACCGGCCGCCGCGCCAACACCCGTGATCTGGGTTTGCACGAGGTGGGTGTGGCCGTGCGTGAAGACGGCAAGATACTGGTGAATCGCGAACAGCAAACCAGTGTTTCCAGTATCTACGCCGTGGGCGATGTCTGCAACGATTACAACCTGACGCCGGTGGCCATCAAGGAAGGGCATTTGCTGGCAGAGCGGCTGTTTGGGGGCGGAAACCGCTATCCGGAATACGACAACCTGCCCACGGCCGTGTTTTCCACCCCGGAGATTGCCACCTGCGGGTTCACCGAAGAACAGGCCAAGGCCGAATGCGGCGAGATTGAAGTCTACACCAGCACGTTCCGACCCATGAAGTACGCCATGAGCGATGTGCCGGACAAAACCTTTATCAAACTGATTGTGCACAAGGCCAGCGACAAAGTGGTGGGGCTGCATATTGCCGGGCTGGATGCGGCGGAAATCCTGCAGGGATTCGCCGCGGCCATGAAAGCGGGCATCACCAAGGAACGCCTGGACGCCACCATGGGCATACACCCGACCTCGGCAGAGGAAATAGTGACTTTGCGTTGATTTTTGTTCGTTCGGGTTCAGTAAAAAGGATAGGGTGAATAACGCGGAATGAACTTGTCTTTTCTCAGTCTGTCCGACTACGATACCTAAGGAAGCTCTGATTGAATCTGGACGAAGCAGGTTATATCAGAAATGTTCGAGAACAAGGCGAAGTTCGCAGCCAATAGCTGGCTATTGGCAAGGACTTCAATGCAGTTATCGGACATTTCAGAAGTGAGAAGCGAGTTCATGATTCGATCAGGGCTTCCCTAAGAACCATTTTGAATTGGAAAACTGCCTTGCGTCGCTCACTTTTATCGGATATGCATCGGATGAAACCGGTGTCGGCTCCACGACTTTTTTGCGAAGCACCCACGAAGACCGACTGTATCGCTACGCCCATCGAATTCGTGACCATTGGCACTGTTACCAGCGCCTACGATGACGATAATCACGGGCAATTCTCTGCCGATCTGACCCTGCAAGCGCCCTTGCAAGGCCATTGGCAGAGCGAAAACCAAACTCTTAAACTCAGCAGGAACTTTCAATGTCAGCAATAATTCAATCAGTGTTGCCCAAACAAATAAGCCTCTGGAAGCGTGGCGTAATCAGCCTTTCGGCCGCGCTACTCAGCACCGCCGCGGTGGCCGTGGAAGGCATGTGGCAACCGTGGCAGATGCCAGCACTGGAAAAACAGGTCAAGCAGGCCGGTTTTGAACTGCCCATTGAATCCATCAGCGACCTGAACAAGCACCCCATGACGGCAGTGGTGAGCCTGGGCTTCTGCTCGGCTTCCTTTGTCTCTCCGCAGGGCCTGATTGTCACCAATCACCACTGTGCCTACGGGGCCATTCAGTACAATTCCACCGACAAGAACAACCTGATTGAAAAAGGCTTTTATGCGCCGACACTCAAAGATGAACTGCCCGGTGGCCCTGGTTTGTACGTGTATGTGACCGAAGACATCAAGGACGTGAGCAAGCCCCTGCTGAAAGCGGCTGAAGGCCTGCACGGTCTGGCCCGATATGATGCCCTGGAAGGCGTGCAAAAACAGTTGATCAAGCAATGTGAAAGCGATGATGCCACCCGTTGCCGCGTGGCCACCTTTCATGGCGGGCTGAAGTATTACCTGATCAAACAGCGTCAAATCAAGGACGTGCGCCTGGTTTACGCACCGGCCGATTCCATTGGCAAGTTCGGTGGCGACATCGACAACTGGATGTGGCCACGCCACACGGGCGATTTTTCTTTCTTGCGCGCCTACGTGTCTCCCGAAGGTAAATCGGTGGAATACAGCCCCGACAACGTCCCGTACCAGCCCAAAACCCACCTGAGCGTCAACCCCAGAGGCCTGCAGGAAGGGGACTTCGCCATGATCATCGGCTACCCGGGCCGAACCAGCCGTCACCGCCTGGCCGAAGAGATCGAAAACGCGGTCAGCTGGCATTATCCAATGGTGATAAAGCACTACAATAAAGCCGTGCAAATCATTGAAGGGCAAACAAAAAACAGACCTGATGCGGCGGTCAAATACGCGTCTTACATCGCCAGCATCAACAACTACACCAAAAACTCCCAGGGCATGCTGGATGGCTTCCGCGACACCGCGCCCATTACAGCCAAAAAGCAGAAAGAACAGGAGTTCCGCCAGTGGGCACAACAACATAACAAGCAGCAAGCCCTGGCCAGCCTGGACAACCTGAATCAATTGTTGAAAGAAAGCCGCCAGCATCGGGATCGTGACTTTTTCCTTGGTATGTTTCAGCGCGGCTCCATGCTGAGTGCGGCCAATCGCCTATATCGTCTGGCGGATGAAAAACAGAAACCCGATGCCGAGCGTGAACCAGCCTATCAGGAACGCAACTGGGATCGCATCCGCAATTCCCTGGTGCAGATTGATCGCCGTTATGATCCGCAGGTGGATCAGGCGCTGGCCCAGTACGCCCTGGAACAGTATGCGGCTTTGCCAAAAGACGAACACGTGCCCGCCATCGATGAGTGGTTTGGCCTCAAAGGCGACCAGCGGGATCCACAGCGCATTGCCAAAACGCTGAAAAAAATGTACGCCAAAACCGCTTTGGGTGACAAGCAGCAACGCCTGGCGCTGATGGAAGCGACGCCCGAACAGCTAAATGATAGCCGTGATCCTTTCATTCAACTGGCCAAGGCCATGTACCCCTGGCGCATGAAAAAGGAAAAGCACGACAAGGCGCTGTCGGCCGACATTCAGGAAGCGCGCACCAATTACATGGCGGCCTTGCTGGAATACGCCAAGGAAAAGGGCGAGCCTGTCTATGCCGATGCCAACAGCACGCTGCGCGTCACCTTCGGCACCATGCAAGGCTATTCGCCCAAAGACGCGGTCTGGTATGAGCCGTTTACCACCTTGCGCGGCATCATCGAAAAGTACACCGGCAAGCCGCCTTTTGACGCACCCAAAAAGGAAATCGAACTGATTCTCAAACGCGACTTTGGCCCGTATTACGACGAAAAGCTGGGCTCGGTGCCGGTGAACTTCCTCTCTGACCTGGACATTACCGGCGGTAATTCCGGCTCGCCCACGCTGGATGCCAAGGCCCGTTTGGTGGGGCTGGCCTTCGACGGCAACTATGAAAGCATCAACACCGACTGGATATTCAACCCGAAGCTGGCCCGCACCATACATGTTGACATCCGTTACATGCTGTGGATCATGGACAAGGTAGACAACGCCGAGCGCCTGTTGAAGGAAATGCAGGTCAATTAAGGAAGCGCTGATCAAATCGTGAACTCGCTTCCCAGACCTGAAATGTCCGATAACTGTGTTGAAGCCCTGGCCAATAGCCCCCGCTATCGGCTGCGAACTTCGCCTTGTTCTCGAACATTTCAGGCATAACCTGCTTCGTCCAGATTCAATCAGCGCTTCCATAAGCACCTAACCGGGGGATGACCATGAACCACGCCGTCAAGACAACCGCAAACCACTGCACACCGCATGACCACCGCAACGCCCATCGGGCGTTGTGGATTTTTGTTCTCACTCTGGTCTTGGTGGCTTTTTCGCCATTTTCGCCACTACAGGCCGAAACGGAGCCAGAGTCCAGCCAATGGCTAGCCGAGCTGCAGGCCTGGAAACAGCACAGGCTGAAAAGCCTGAAACGGCCCTTTGGCTGGTTGTCTCTGGTAGGCATGGAATGGTTGCACAAGGGTAGCAACAGCATTGGCTCGGCGGCTGACAACCGGATACAGCTCAGTCACGGCGCGCCACATGTGGGTGATTTTGATTATGACGGTGAAAAGCTCTTTTTCACCCCGGCACCAGGCGTCGAAATCCATGCCAACGACCAACGCGTGACGGACACCATCCCGGTGGCCACTGACCAGCAGGAAAACACGACAAAATTCCGCCATGACAGCTATGAGTTTTATGTGATTGAACGAGGCAAACCGGCCTTGCGTATCAAGGACTCGCAGGCACCCACCCGGGTTAATTTTGCCGGGCTGGAATATTTTCCGGCCGACCCCAAATGGCGTGTGAAGGCCCGTTTTATTCCGTACCAGCCGCCAAAATCCATTGAAATTGTCAATGTGCTGGGGCTGCTTAACAAAGAACCCAGCCCGGGGGCGCTGGCCTTTGAACTCAATGGCAAACCACAAAGACTGGATGTGATAGATGAAGGCGGTGATGAGTACTTTGTTATTTTTGCTGATCGCACCAATGGCCGCAGCACCTATGGCCCGGGGCGTTTTGTGTACGTAAAAAAACCCGATGCCAATGGCGAAACCTGGCTGGACTTCAACCGGGCCTACAATCCGCCGTGTGCTTTTACCGATTACTCCACTTGCCCCTTGCCGCCACCCCAGAATCGCCTGCGTGAATTCATTACCGCCGGTGAAAAGAAGTACCGTGGCGGCTCACACGCGCGTGAGAGAATGGATTGACCGCCATTTAATCTTAAGGAAGCCCTGATCGAATCATGAACTCGCTTCTCACACCCGAAATGCCAGATAACTGCATTGAAGTCCTTGCCAATAGCCTGCTATTTGCTACGAACTTCGCCTTGTTCTCGAACATTTCTGATATAACCTGCTTCTTCCAGATTCAATCAGAGGCTCCTTAATGGGCGTTTAATACTGGTCACGGCACAATCGGCATCCCGTTTTGCCGGCTTACCGACTTTGCGGTAAAATGGCCGATCCGTCAAAACACCAATCACGCGCTGCCCATGCCACCACATTCCCCCTTCAATGCACCCACTGCGGTACAGGCCGATGCACGGAAAATCGTTTCGCTCATCGACCTGACCAGCCTTCGTGACGTTGAAACAGAAACCGACATTCGTGACCTGTGTGCGCGCGCTGCAACACCCTTGGGACCGGTGGCGGCGGTGTGCGTGTGGCCGAAATGGGTCAGCCTGTGTGCCCATACTCTGCGTGATAGCCACACCGCTGTGGCCACGGTGGTGAATTTCCCTCATGGCCGCTTTCCGGCCACCGCCGTGCTGGAAGAGACCCTGACGGCCCTGGGCCAGGGCGCCGACGAAATCGACCTGGTCTTGCCCTACGCAGATTTTCGC
>WGBZ01000047.1 GCA_015494035.1 Lysobacterales bacterium
AATGGGTGGGCAGATTTCATGGGCAGCAGTGATCAATGCAAAAGGGTCAGTTTTCCGGAGTGTCCGTTATTGTAGCCTGATCTTTCTCATCCGGTGGCTTGGTTTTCGTCGCCACAGGGTCAGTCTCTGGCTCGGCGTGTTGATTGGCGCGTTTTTTCTCAAATTCACGCCGCAAGGCGCGGCGTTTTTCGACTGGCAAACGGCGAAAGCGCTGCCAGTTTTTAATCAATCGCTGGCGTTCTTTGGTAGACAGGGCGACAAAGGCCCGCAGGCGCTTTCGCAGTTGGCGCCGTTTTGCAGGCGGCAGTTTTTTCAGACGCTGAATCATGCGGCGAACCTGTGTGCGTTCCTGTGGGCTCATGGACGCCCATTTTTCCACACGCACCAGCCAGCGCAACCGTTTACCCGGCGGCATACTGTTCCAGCGTTGGGCAAAGGGTTGCAGCGCTTTTTTCTGCTCAGGCGTCAGTTGCTCCCAGCGCGGCGCAGGGCGGGATTGTTCAACCCCCGGAAGGATGTCGTCCCCGGCCTGAAACGGACCTTCTGCCGGGTGTGGAGGCTGTTGCGTGGGCGATGATGTGGTCGGCTTTCCGGCTTCGCTGGCACTAACCAGCACACACCATAAACAGCCCACACCCAGCAGCAAGGCTTTTATTGTGACGGGTGGTTTTTTTCTGATTATGTTCATCATGGGGTTCTCAGACGGTTATTCAGGGGAAATATCAGGAGTGTTTCGAGGCGTTATCATAGGCCAGTTGGCTGTCCAGCCACAGGTAAAATTCCATGTTCTCCAGCACATCCAGCTGTTCGCTTTCATTCAGTCCGGCCAGTTCCTTGGCAGTCAGCGCCGGTGCGGCCATCATTTCAGTGCCCAGCCCGGATGGCCCGTCGTGATGCAGGCTCCAGGTGCCAAATAGCCCTGGCAGCATGAACAGAAAAAGGGCAGCAGCCGCCAGGGCTGGCGTGACCCACCACAACAGCCACCAACGCCGTTGGCCGGGGTGCGCATCAATGGCGGCCAGGGCCTGGCGTCGGTGTTCCGTCAGGCGCTGGTGTACCGCCGGTGGCAGGTGCTGGCTGCTGCGCTCCAGGTGCTCAAGCACGGGGGCCAGGTCGGTCAATGCCGGTTCCGTGGCATCGCCGGTCGGGGTCAGAATCCGGTTTTGCCGGTCGTCGTTTGTGGTGTGAGGTGTTTTATTCATGGCAGTGGTTCTCTGGGATTATTCGGGGCAGTCAGTGTGTGTTTCAGTCCTGTTATGGACGGGCTGCAGGCGTTGTCGCAAATGCTGCATGGCGCGTGACAGGTGGGTTTTGACACTGCCCTGGCCGCAGCCCATGACTTGAGCGGTTTCCGCCACACTCATGCCCTGCCAGCACCGCAGCAGGAAGGCCTGGCGTTGGCGAATGGGCAACTCACGCAGCGCCTGTTCGATGTGCCGGGCCTTTTCATCATTTAACAGCGCGTTTTCCGGCTGCAGGTGAGGCTGACCGCTGGCCCGCTCCACCGGGCTATCGAGTGCATCATGCGATTCGCTGCTGCCGGATTTCTGGCGGAAAAACCAGCCGAACAGGCCAGCCTGTTTCTGCCCCTGGCGGTGAAAATCGATGATTCGGTGATGGAGCATGCGGAAGAAAAGAGGCGGCCATTGTTCCTGTGGCTTGTGCGCGTATTTTTCCACAAATTTTAGCATCACGTCCTGCAGGGCATCCAGGGCGGCATCCTCGTCCTGCAGCGACAGGACAGCCATGCGAAAACCGCGTTTTTCGTGGGCAACAAAAAAGTCATTCAACTGCTGGCGTAAGGACATAGGGGCTATTCGCGAGTGGCCGGGCTTTGCGCCTATGTTACACGAGCGGTTGTTGGTCGAGATGTCGTTTGCCTCCAGGGCCAGCTCATTGCCAATTATTGTCACTTCGCACTCCGTTCTGTTTTTCTGGTGCGCGCCTGAAATCCATCGGCGCCAGTGCCTGCATGGCTTGTGCCTTGTTTAACGCACGCCTGGCCTGGTGGTTGACAGGAAAAAGAAAAAACCGCCAAAAAAGGGTCATTGACGCCCTGAAATGTGACACTTTTTTCCACTTGAGCGGAAAACAGCGGTTTTTATGCACAACCTGGTGTGGTGATGGCC
>WGBZ01000048.1 GCA_015494035.1 Lysobacterales bacterium
CGGAAACCAGACTGGCGCTTTCAGGATAATCCTTGTCCGTGGCCAGCGGCAGGTCCATTAATTCGCTGATGGCCTGGGCCACGTCGCGTTCTGATACCAGCCCCAGACGCGCCAGCAAGGGCAGCAGCCGCGTGTTCAGGCTTTCGCGGTGCAGCCGCTGACCGCGCGCCAGGTCTTCTTCGCGCAGCTTGCCCTGGGCAATGAGGTGGTCGCACACCCGCCGTTCAAAGGCGTCTTCGGCTGACACCGGCGCCGCGGCATCGGTTGATTCAACCTCGGTTTCAGGTTCCCCCCGCGCGCTTGCGTCTTCCGGTGCATCACCTGCGGCATCTGCCGGCAAACGGCTCAATGAGGGTTCGGTGCGAGTATGGGTGGAATCTGTCATGCGTTTTGTGCCTGTGGCCTCGGTTTATCGACGCAGCGCCGATGCGGGATTGGTCATTATGACCCACCTGGCGGGTGGGTGGTTCCTTTGCGGTTTTTTTCCGCTTTGCCGGTCACCGCCGTGGTCAACCCCAGGCCCGTCAGTTCGCTGATGAAATCGCGGTTCAATACGATCCACACCATGACGGGAATCACGGCCGGAAAAATCAGGTAACCGGTCTGGTAAAACAGGGCGATCAGGTTCGGGTCGATGCCTATTTCCAGCACGGCTTTCTGGGCATCGGGGCCGCCTGAGAAAAAAAGGCTTTTGTAAATGTCCCAGATAACCCCCCAGGTCTGGATCAGCACCACCACCACGTAACCGATCAGCAGCTGCTTGAGCCGCTGTTTCCAGGTCAGGTCGGGACGGGCCATCACCAACCCGGCAAACACGGCCAGTCCGTAGCCATAGATCATGGGATTGGCAGTCACTTCCAGCACCGCCAGCTTGCCCGCGCCCTGGCTGAATTCCTGATCGGGAAAAATCAGGGTCTGCACGTTCAGCAGATAATAGTTCTGGGTGATTTCCTTGAACAGATCCGGCTGCCAATGGGTGAGTATCCATTCAGCCAGCCAGTGCACCGGCAACACCAGCAGGGTGGCGCTGTAGAACCAGACAAAGAAGCTCAGGGGCAAAAACAGCACGGCGGCCACCAGTAGCTGCTTGATTTTTGATTTGTGCGTGTCCTGATGCATGCCCGAATGCCTGACCTGTTTTAACCGATAAACTTTCTGGCATTATAAAACATTCGCATCCAGGGCGAATTCTCGCCCCATTCCGGCGGCGCCCAGGACATTTGCGCGCTGCGGAAAACCCGCTCCGGGTGCGGCATCATGATGAGCACATTACCGCCACGGTTGCTGACCGCCGCCACGGCCGCTTCCGAGCCGTTGGGGTTGAACGGGTAAGCCTGTGTTGCCTGACCGGCGTTGTTCACGTAACGGGCGGCCACGGACACGGCCTGTCTGTCTTCCGGCTGGGCAAAGGCGGCCCGGCCTTCGCCGTGGGCGATGGCCACGGGAATGCGCGCACCGGCCATGCCCGCAAAAAACACACTGTTGCCGGGCTGGATTTCCAGTTGCGAAAAACGCGCCTCGAACTGTTCTGAACGGTTGCGGACAAAACGCGGCCAGTGTTCGCTGCCGGGAATCAGCGTTTTCAGTGAGGACAGCATCTGGCAGCCATTGCACACACCCAGGGCAAAGCGGTTGGGGTCGCCGAAGAAATCAGCAAACTGCTGCCGCAGCCGTTCATCAAAAAGAATGCCTTTGGCCCAGCCCTGCCCGGCGCCAAGCACATCACCATAGGAAAAGCCGCCACAGGCGGCCAGACCCGCAAAATCCCTGAGCGCAAACCGGCTGTCGATGAGGTCCTGCATGTGAACATCCACCGGCTCGAAACCGGCGCATTCGAATGCCATGGCCATTTCCAGCTGACCGTTAACGCCTTGTTCACGCAAAATGGCCACTTGGGGGTGGGTGCTGTTGACAAATGGCGCCAACTGCTCGGCGCTGAAATCAAAGTCTGCCACCGGCTGCATGGGGGCCTGTATGGTGTCGAGCTGGGCAAATTCCTCGTCGGCACAGGCCGGGTTATCACGCAGGCGCTGCAGGCGGTGGCTGTTTTCGGCCCAGATTTTTTGCCAGTGACTCACTCCCCTGGCGCTGATGTCCTCGCCCCGGTGATGCACGCGCAGGATGTCGTTTACCTGGGTCTGGCCCAGCGGCACGGCCACCTGTTGCAGGCCGTGTTTTTCCAGCAAACCGGCAAAGTCGGCCTGTTTGTCGAGCGCCACGGACACCACCATGCCCGGTTCCTCGGCAAACAGGAAAGGCAGCACATCGCGCTCTGCCGGCACCTCAAGGTCCAGCCCTTGCTGGCCGGCAAAAGCCATTTCGGCCACACTGGCCCACAGCCCGCCGTCGGAGCGGTCATGAGCGGCGGCCAACAGCCGCTGTTGCAAGGCCTCCTGCATAAAGCGCCAGAAACGGGTGAACAAGGCGGTGTCATCCAGATCCGGCGCTTCGTTGCCCAGTTGTTGATACACTTGCGCCACCACCGAGCCGCCAAGGCGGTCTTTGCCCTGCCCCAGGTCCAGCAACCACAGGTGCTGGTCCGGCCCGATTTGCGGGGTGACGGCTCCGCGCACGTCCTCGAGGCTGGCAAAGGCGGAAACCACCAGTGAAACCGGTGCGGTGACAGTCCGAGACTGGCCATCCTGCTGCCATTGCATGTGCATGGAGAGAGAATCCTTGCCCACGGGAATGCCGATACCCAGCGCCGGGCAGAGTTCCTCGCCCACGGCCTTGACCGTGTCAAAAAGGATTTCATCCTCGCGTCCCTTGCCACTGGCAGCCATCCAGTTGGCGGACAGCTTGATGCCGGCCAGCTCCCCCACCGGTGCACTGGCCAGGTTGGTCAGCGCCTCGATAACAGCCAGTCGACCAGCGGCCGGGCCGTTAATCAGCGCCACCGGGGTGCGTTCACCCACGGCCATGGCTTCACCGGCGTAACCGTCGAAATCGCGCAATGTGATGGCCTGATCGGCCACCGGCACTTGCCACGGGCCCACCATCTGATCGCGATACACCAGCCCACCAACGCTGCGGTCACCAATGGTGATGAGAAACTGTTTGCTGGCCACGGCAGGAAAAGCCAGCACGCGGCCCATGGCTTCTTCCACTTGCACGTCCTGCAGGTCAAGGGCTGTCAGGTTTTGGGGTTGGCGCCGGATCTCCTTGTGCGTGGCCGGTGTGTTGCCAAACAGCAGTGACATGGGGATGTCCACCGGGTTGTTATCAAACTCGGCATCGTGCACGGTGAGCTGTTCGGTACTGCAAGCAGTACCCATGATGGCCACGGGGCAGTTTTCCCTCGCACACAGGGCCTTGAACTGCTCGAGTTTTTCAGGCCGAATCGACAACACATAGCGTTCCTGCGATTCATTGCACCAGATTTCCATGGGTGACATGCCCGGCTGTGCAATGTCCAGTTCGCGCAGTTCCAGCCAGCCACCCTTGTGGCCGTCGTGCAGCAGTTCCGGCATGGCGTTGCTCAGCCCGCCAGCGCCCACGTCATGAATGGAACGTATGGGGTTTTCCGCCCCCAAAGCCCAGCAACGGTCAATCACCTCCTGGGCACGCCGCTGCATTTCGGGGTTGCCGCGCTGCACCGAGGCAAAGTCCAGTTGTTCGTCCCCGCTGCCGCTGTCCACGCTGGAAGCCGCCCCGCCGCCCAGTCCGATCAACATGGCCGGCCCACCGAGCACCACCATGATGTCGTCGCTGCGGGTGTCTTCCTTCTGCACGTGCTGGGGGCGGATGTTGCCCAGCCCGCCAGCCAGCATGA
>WGBZ01000049.1 GCA_015494035.1 Lysobacterales bacterium
CTGCGGCGGGCGGCGCCCCTTGCTGGCTGCGTCCATGTTTTTCCATAAAGCCACGCTCTGGCGCGGATCAAAACCGGCACTGGCCATCAAATCCAGGCCATATACATCGGCCTCGCTTTCGTGGGTGCGGGAGAAAGGCAGCAGAACGCCCACCTGGGCACCCAGCCCAAGGGCCGACATCAGCGCGCGTTGTTTACCCGGGTTGGTCATTTTGCGTTGCGATATTTCACCTGCCACCTGCAGGGCCACTTGCGCCCCCAGGGTCTGGGATACGCGCTCGGCACCGTGACGCGCCAGCACGTGGGCCACTTCGTGGCCCAGCACCGCAGCCAACTGGTCGGGCGTTTTGGCCACTTTCAACAGGCCTGTGTGCACCCCGATCTTGCCCCCGGGCAAGGCAAACGCGTTGGCGCTGTCGTCTTCAAACACCACCACCTCCCAGGGTTGCTGACGCCATTTTTCCGGCAGTTGCTGAATAATGGCATTGGCCACGCAACGCACGTAGGCATTGGCGGCCGGGTCGTGAGAAACCTTGCGGGATGTTTTCAGCTGCTGGAAGGACGCAATGCCCATCTGGTTCATCTGCTGATCGCCGACAATAATAAACTGCTTGCGACCGGTGGGCGACGTGCTGCACGCAGCCAGCGTCAATGCTATCAAGATCAAAAATAACCATTTTTTCATGGCGAGCCTCCTGCGGGGGTTTGACCTGCCAAGTGTATAACGAATGGCCCAATCAAGCCATTCGATGAACTTCCAGCAGGTGTTCAATGCTGCTGACGCGGTTGAGTATGGCGCTGAGGTGATCGAAATCACGGATGCGGATGGCCACCTGCATGCAGTTCAGGCCGCTGTCGGGGTCGTGCTCGGTGTGGAAGTATTCGATGTTGGCCTGCTGATTGGCGAGTACGGCGCTGAGGTCCTTGATAAAGCTTTTCCGGTCTAGCGCGGTGATGCTGAGGGTGACGGGGATGGCGCTGGTGTGATCGCTGTTCCAGCGTACCGGAATGTGGCGACCGGGCTGCTCACTGATAAGCCGCATAAAGTTGTCGCAGTCGGCCCGGTGCACGCTGATGCCGCGCCCACGGGTAATGAAGCCGCCCACCGCATCGCCCGGGATCGGCGCGCAGCACTGGGCCGGGGTGGCCAGCACATTGGCCAGGCCATCCACCACAAAGCGGTCATTGCCGGCGGCACGGTGTTCTTCGCTCACCGGTGGTGCCGTGACTTTAAGCGGGCTTTTGTGAGCGGGCCGCACCTGTTCCTCGGCCAGGCGCAAAAACTGGTTCAGCGACACATCGCCGGTGGCGATCATGGCATACAGCTTGTCTTCGTGCTTGAGGTTGAAGCGTGGCAGCAGGGCCTTGATGTCCACTTCGGACAGGGCAAACTTTTTCAGCTCTTTTTCCAGCATGTCCTTGCCGGCGGCCAGGTTTTGTTCAAAGTCGCGTTCGCGAAACCAGTGCCGCACCTTGGCGCGTGCGCGGGCGCTTTTCAGGTAGCCGGCCTGTTCGCTGAGCCAGTCGCGGCTGGGCTGGGCTTCCTTGCCGGTGAGTATTTCCACCCGATCGCCGGTTTCCAGTTGGTGGGTCAGGGGCACGATGCGCCCGTTGACCTTGGCGCCCCGGCAGCGGTGGCCCACTTCGGTGTGTACGTGGTAGGCAAAATCCACCACGGTGGCGCCGGCTGGCAGGTCGATCACGTCGCCGCCGGGGGTAAACACGTAAATGCGTTCGTCTTCGGTTTCGGCCTGGAACTGTTCCAGCAGGTTGTCATCGCCGGATTCACTGGCGGCCAATAGCTGCCGCATCCAGTTGACCTTGTTGTCAAAACCCGGGTCCTGTCGGCTGCCGTCCTTGTAACGCCAGTGCGCGGCCACGCCCAGCTCGGCGTGTTCGTGCATTTCCCAGGTGCGTATCTGGACTTCCAGGGTCTTGCCCTGCGGGCCGATGACCACCGTGTGCAGGGACTGGTACATATTGCCCTTGGGGGTGGCAATGTAGTCGTCGAATTCGCGCGGAATGTGTTTCCACAGGGAATGCACAAAGCCCAGCACCGCGTAGCAGTCCGTCACGGTATTGGTTAATACGCGGATGGCACGCACATCATACAGGCCTTCGAAGGTGAGGTTCTTGCGCTGCATTTTCTTGTAAATGCTGTAGATGTGCTTCGGCCGCCCGGCAATATCGGCCTTGATGCCCACTTCGTCCAGTTTGGCCTTTAACTGGGCGGTGCACTGGGCGATAAAGGCTTCGCGGTCGGCGCGACGTTCGGCCAGCAGGCTGGCGATTTCGCGGTATTTTTCCGGTTCCAGGTAGCGAAAGGCCAGGTCTTCGAGCTCCCATTTGACTTGCCACACGCCAAGGCGGTTGGCCAGTGGCGCATGCAGGGTCATGGTGGCCTGTCCCAGCAGGCGGCGGGTTTGCTCGTCGAAGCCGGCCGCGGCACGCAGTAACACCAGTTGATCGGCCAGCAGAATCAGCACCAGACGCACGTCCTTGATCATGGCAAACAGCAAACGGCGCAAACTTTCGGCATCGCCACTGCTGGCTTTGGCGCCATTGAGCCACTCCAGTTGGGAAACCCGCTGCAACTCCACCAGCAGAAAAAGCACCTTGTCAGAAAAATCTGTTAGCTCGGGAAGGGTCTCACTGCCGGACTCTTCAGCCAGTGTGCCCAGCCGCCAGGCGTGAAAAAGCAACGCCGCCGTGATGACTTCGTCATCGGCCCGCAATTGCGACAAGACATTCAATTGCTGTATGAGGTGATTTTCGGAAGTGAATTGCCGAAAGGGCAAATCCGGTGTCACGGCCTGGCACAGTTGCAGCGCGCGTTTAATGCTGTCGTGCCGCTCTGGTGGGTAAGCGGAGTGATGAGAAGCCCACCATGCCTGAAGGTCGCCGCTTTTCGGGTTCATTGTCGGGGAAATAAAATAACTGGAGTTGGCGCATAAGCCGGGTTCTGTCACTTCTGCCAATGGCCTTTGACCGGGCAGAAGGGGTAATCATTCATCTGGGACGTGTGTCGCCACACGCCTCAAGCGACCTACCCGGGAACGGCGCGGACCACGCCATGGTTCCCCTATTTGGTCTTGCTCCGGGTGGGGTTTACCTTGCCGTGAACGGTTACCCGTCACGCGGTGCGCTCTTACCGCACCCTTTCACCCTTACCGCACCCCTGCTCGCGCATGGGTGAGGCGGTCTACTCTCTGTTGCACTTGCCGTGAGCTTGCGCTCCCCAGGCGTTACCTGGCACCCTGTCCTGTGGAGCCCGGACTTTCCTCGACGGGAAAACCCGCCGCGATTACCTGGCCAACTCCAGTGAACCTTTATTGTGGGGCCAAAAGCGAGAAAATCAAGCCTTTTCTGCCTCTTTGGGCGGCGACCTGAAAGCGCTGGCAAGAACGCCTTGTCAAAGGGCTGAACCTAAGCCTCGCCCTCACCCCAACGGCGGGAATCGGCCTGGGCAGAAAGTGGTGAAAACTGAAACAGGCTCACCCCCACCGGGTCAAAAGTGCCAGCGGCCAGCGGCAGCTCGTAGCTTTCAAGAATCGAGTGGATTTTCTGATAGGTAGCATCCAGGACATTCTTGATCTCCGCTTCTGCTTTTATTCTGCTTTCGAACGGTATCTGGGTCGAATAAATCATGCGATGAAAAAGGCGTTGTTGCCTGTCATCAGTGTTACGGTTGTGCAAGGCTGTTTTGGTAAGCTGGTCGATGTTCCAGGCCAAAAGCTCAAGAAAATCAATTGCATCACTTCGAATAGTTGGGTAACTGTTTATCAACTCTACCCAATCACCATGGTTCTTAACGTTGCCCAGGCGAACCAGTTCCTTCAATATGGACCCTGCACTGTGGTCTCCCTTGGCATAGCGATTACAAATGCTGTCAAAGCTGTTTGTTCCTCGCCGGGGAATGTAGCCACTGGGATAGTACTGATGCTTGAGCCGGGCCATTTCACTCAAAACAATGGCCAGTTTGTTTCTCCGCTCTTTTAAGGGCAAGTCTTTTTCGGAGAAGTATTGGCTGACCACGCGTCGGTCAAGACCAGTACGTAAGGAGACCTCACAGATCGAAATATTGGGCTTTTCTTCCAGCAGGCACTCGATCAAACCCACCTTGTAGGCCGTTACAAAGCCCATTGAAGGCTTGTTTATACTGCATACCAGACGGGCAACCGCTTTCCCCAGCACCTTGATAGCACGTTGGTACCGTCGCTGGCCGGCTTTACCTGCAGAAGGAGGCGATACGCGGCAAATGGGTGTGGCAGAAGACTGTCTCATGTATGATCCGAAACAGGTGGGTGCATAAACAAATTCCAAACGCAAACCCAGCGGCTAAATTAACGGGCTAGCGGGGCCTTCAAAAATCATCTCCCCAATGCAGGCTGTTCGTATATCGACTGTTTGGTGCAAACTGAAACAGGCTCACACCAATGGGTTCAAAAGTGCCCGCCGTCACATCGATTTCATGTTTAGACAGCACTTGCCGATAGGCCACGTAATGCTGCTCCATTAGTTGTTTGATTTCCTGGTGAACCCGTTCGGTTTTTTCCACCGGAATCTGGGTGGAATAAATGGTGCGCTGCCCGCTGCGCTGGGAGAAATCCTTGATACGGTAATTAGCTAGAGTGGTGCTTACGAAGTAATTTACGGTACTTGTTGCAAATGATAAGAATTCAAGTGCATCCGTATCTCTTTCGAACACATTTGACATTAACTCTATGCTATCCCCACAGTCCTTTATATTTCCACGCCTGACCAGCTCACGCAAAATAGCACCGGGCGAATAATCGCCACTGGCGTATTTCTGGCACACTGAGTCAAAACACGGCTCACAGTCCCGGCGCGGAATTTTGCCGTCAGGGAAATGCTTATGCTTAAGGCGGTTCAATTCTGTCAGCACCATAACGATCTTGTTACGCTTTTCCCGCTCGGTAATGGTGTTTTGTTTCAGGTACTGGCTGATCTGCCGCCGGTCAATACCACTGCGAATGGACAACTCGGCAATTGACATGCGGGGATTTTCCTCCAGTAAAGCATCCAGCAAGCCCATTTTATAAGCCACAAAAAATTCCCTAGCTGGCGTATCAGCCAGACGCATCAGGCGCCCCACAGCGTGGCCCAGTGAGCGGATGATGTCCGTGTATTGGCTCTGCTCGTTCTTGCTGTTCTCGAACAAACGGGTATGACTGGCATGTGTGGGGCGTTTTATGGGCATGTTTTTCCTGTTGCACGGTTATGGATAGCCATATAACTACCAAAATAACCCGCCCAAGGCAAGAAAAAACCGTCCCTGGCGACTTTTCTCTTGACCATAGGGCTAAATAAACAGCTTTATTCGAACCACTTCATTAGTGAAAAACCACAGGACAGCAATTTATTCCCAGCGGCGTCTTCTACTATTTTATTACCAGCAGCGTCTTCTGTAACCTTGTTGCCGATAGCGTCTTCTGTAACCTTGTTGCCGATAGCGTCTTCTGTAACCTTGTTGCCGATAGCGTCTTCGGTAACCTTATTATCAATAGCTTCTTGGACAACCTTTGACTGGATGCACTCTTCTGGGTTAGCAGAAAACCAACCGGCTTGGGCGGTGGGGGCAATGGCCAACAGGGCAATGGCTGTGATGGTGATGACTTTTTTCATGGGTGTTTCCTCTGTGTTATGAACAAAATGATGGGGTGATGGGGCCAGCCAGGGCTGGCTGTGCGATTCTTCGGGAAGCGGGTCAGGCGTTTGGGCAAAAGCCCGAATGCCTTGTGCAGCCCCCCTGCGCACGAGTCATACACAAATGTATGGCCGCACCTGTTGTATAGCACAGGCCGGGCGCGTCGACAATAAGGTGACACTAAAAGGCCGGTTTTGCCTGGTAAATTCAGGCCATTTTTTGCTCAAAAGGCGGTTTTTCGGTCAAGCGGTGAGCACACGCCTTTGCCTGCGGAAAGTTGGCGCTGGCGTGCGGCTCTGCTATTCTCGGAATATCGAGCGGGTTGATTGAGCGGTGTTAGTGATGAAGAAAATCAAACAGGGATTAACGGTGAGAAGGGCAGCGGCGATACGCACCGACAGCCAACGGCGACAACTGCTAGCGGGCCTGGCCGGCCTGCCTGCGCTGCTATGGCGGAACAAGGCATCGGCCACCACACCCTTAGTCTGCGATGTGGCGGTGATCGGGGCGGGCGTGTTTGGCAGCTGGATAGCCTGGCACCTGGCCCAACATGGGCAGCAGGTGGTACTGGTGGATGCCTATACACCGGGCAATGGTTTGTCCAGCTCTGGCGGAGACACGCGCGTGACCCGCATGGCGTACGGGCCGGATGCCATTTATTCGCGCATGGCGACCGAATCACTGACCCATTGGAAAGCACTGGATGCCCGCCACCGGCCATCCATACCGCTGTTCCACCCCACCGGCGTTTTGTGGTTGTCACGCCACCGCAATACGTATTTCGACCACAGCCTGGACACCCTGCAGGCCCTGGGCATTCCCACGCGGGTTTTTGACAGCCCGTCGGCCTTGCAACGGGCCTACCCGCAAATAGACTACCACGGCATTGGCACCGGCTTTCTGGAACCCGGCAGCGGCGCGCTGGCCGCGCGGCAGTGTGTGCGCGTGGTGGCCGAGGAGGCCATGCGCAACGGCGTACGCTGGTTGCAGGCCACAGCCGCCGCGCCTGAATCGGTGGCAAGCCAGAAAGGTAAGCGGCTGCGCATTCCCTTGCGCACGGCCACCGGTCCTGCGCAGTTGCTGGCCCGGCAGGCCGTGTATGCCTGTGGTGCGTGGTTGCCAAAAGTTTTTCCACAACTGCTGGCCGGGCGCATTGTGCCCACCCGTCAGGAAGTGTTTTACCTGAACCTGAAGGCCGTGTCCGAATCATTGGCCGCCCGCTATGCGCCGGATCGTTTTCCGGTGTGGGCCGACTTTAATGACGGCGATGTGTTTTACGGTATCCCCGATATGGCCGGCTACGGCTTCAAAATTGCCCATGACAAACACGGGTCGGTAATGGACCCGAACACTGCCGATCGCCGGGTCAGCGTGGCCGCTGAACGGGAAATGCGCGCCTACCTGCGCAAGCGCTTTCCCGAGCTGGCCGAAGCCCCCCTGGCCAGTGTGCGTGTGTGCCAGTACGAAAACACCTCCAATGGCGATTTTCTGCTGGACCGCCACCCGAGTCTGGACTCAGTGTGGCTGGCCGGTGGTGGTTCCGGACACGGCTTCAAACACGGCCCGGCCGTGGGCCGGTGGATGGCAGAGCTGGTCACCGGCACCCGCTCGCACACCCACCCGCGCTTTACCCTGGCCAGCAAGGGCACAACCCAAAAGCGGGAAGTGGTCTAGGGAAGCGCTGATCGAATCTGGCGCGAGCAGATTGTTGTGAAAAATTGTTCAGTTCAAGGCGCAAACCGCACGTAATAGCAAGGCTATTGCGAAGGTTTGCAACACAGAAATGGACGATTTTACGCCACAAGATGCCGTGTCACGATTCGATCAGCACTTCCCTGGGGGAGCTTTTGCGGCGCAGGATGCGGCGGGCATTGAGCACCACCAGAATGGACGAAACGGACATGCCAATGGCGGCCATCCAGGGTTTGAGCAGGCCCATTACGGCCAGGGGCGTAATGGCCATGTTATAGGCGATGGCCCAGATGATGTTCTGGCGGATGATGCGGCTGGTGCGGCGGGCGGTCTCCCGCGCGGTCAGCAGGCCGCGCAAGCGGCCACCCATAAGCACCAGATCAGCGGCAGAGCGCGCGAGGTGGGCGCCCTGATTGAAGCTGAAGGAGACGTTGGCCTGGGCCAGCACCGGGGCGTCGTTAATGCCGTCGCCCACCATCACCACCTGCTGACCTGCCTCCTGTAAGGCCTTAACGTGGTTGATCTTGTGTTCAGGACGGAAATTGCCGTGCCAACGGGCCACGCCCAGTTGCCCGGCCACCGCTTCCACAATGGCCGGCGCATCGCCGCTGACAATCTCGCAGTTGATGCCCGCCTGCTGCAAGGCGGCGATGGTTGCCGTGGCATCTGGGCGCAAGCGGTTGCTCAGTTGAAAGACACCGGCGACCGCGTGCTCGTTACCCAGCCAGACTTCCGTGCCCCGAGGAGACGGGGCTTTGTCCCGAACGGCCTGGCGTTGCGCTTCAGGCAACAGCGCCAGCACCCAATCCCTTTTTCCGGCGCGCCAACGTTGGCCTGCCACACGGCCTTCCATGCCCTTGCCCGGCACGGGCACTATGTCGCTGGCCTGCACATCGGCGTGCCTGCAGCCGTCAAAGGCCGTGGCGATGGGGTGGTGGTTGTCTTTTTCCAGTGCGGCAACAATGGCGCACGCCCTGGTTTGGTCCAGCTCAGCCAGGGGGTGCCAATGGCTGATGCGCATAGCAAATTCAGTTAAGGTGCCGGTTTTGTCGAAGACCCAGGTATGGCATTTGGGCAGTTCACCCAGGGCATCCAGGCTATTGATGAGTACGCCATTGCGCACCAGCTGCACACTAGCGGCGGTGAGCGCCGCCGGAGTGGCCAGGGACAGGGCGCATGGGCAGGTGGCCACCAGCACCGCCAACACCACCGGAATCAGGTTTTGCGGGTCGTAAATGCTGTACCAGCCGGCGGTAATGGCCGCCAGTACCAGGACCGCCGCCACAAACCAGCCAGCCAGCCGGTCCACCAGTTGCAGGCTTTTGGGCCGCTGCATTTGCGCCTGCTCCAACAAATCGGTGAGGGTGCCAAGAAAGGTTTCATTACCCAGGGCGACAGAACGCAGGTGCAATTCGCCCTGCAGGACTTTGGCCCCGGCCAGTACCGTGTCACCGGTTTGTTTGAGCACCGGCGTGGATTCGCCGGTGAGCAGGGATTCATCCAGCTCGGCCTGACCGGCAATCACCTTGCCATCACAGGGCACCACTTCGCCACGCTGCACCACCAGCACATCGCCCTTGTGGATGCTTTCCAGCGGCACGTGTTCGGTGGCGGTTTTCTCCTGGCTTTTGCTCTGATGCCGGGGCGAATCCGGCAACAGGCGGCGCACGCTGACCGGCACCATGGAAGCCAGGGCCTCGCGTGCGTTCATGCCCTTGTGGCGCACGCCCATTTCCAGGTGGCGGCCGGCCAGCAGGAAAAACACAAACATGACCATGGAATCGAAATAAATGGCCTGGGTGTCGCCCTGCAACACGTGCCAGACGCTGAAGAAATAAGCCAGCGAGATGGACAGGGCCACTGGCACGTCCATGCCCAGGTGCCGGTTTTTGAGGTCACGCAGGGCATTTTTGACAAACACCGATCCGGCGTAGAAATACACCGCCGTGGCCACCAGCATGCTGATCAAACCAAAAAAACGTTTTGAGGTGGCGTCCATGCCGTGAAAATCGGCACCATACAGGGCCACGGCGAACATCATCACCTGCATCATGCCCAGCCCGGCCACCATCAGCCGCTTCATGCTGGCCTTGCGTTCGGCTTCCGGTGCGTCATCGGCGCTGGTGTTGGTGAGAATCGGGTGATAACCCAGTTGATCGATCACCGCCAGAATCTGGCTCAGCGGCAATTGCTGACGGTCGAAGTCCACCTGTAGCTGGCGGGTGATGGTGTTCAGGCGCACGTCCTGCACGCCGGGCACTTCCCGCAACTGGCGATCAATCAACCAGCCGCAGGCCGAGCAATACAGGCCATCAATGCGAATGGAGGCGGTGTAGTCCCTGTCTTTGTCACCGCCGGGACGCGGCTGACAGACACGGGCGAAGGTGGCCGGGTCATCCCAGTGTTGCCACTGTTGCGGGTCGGGCAAAGCGCGTTCGCCGGGTTTGGCATCGCCCCGGTAGCGGTAGAAATCGCATTGGCCCTGGGCGCTGATAAACTGGGCCACGGCCCGACAGCCGTGGCAACAAAAGGCCTGCTCCTGACCATTGACTGGCAGTCGGATATCGACCCCGTCCGGAATCGGTTCGCCGCAGTGGAAGCAGGCTTGCGCC
>WGBZ01000050.1 GCA_015494035.1 Lysobacterales bacterium
GGCGTAATTCCTACAAGGCCCGATGGCTTGAGGGTGGAGAGCCACTACGGAAGTTCACCGTATATAATCGTACCCCGCTAGGCCAATACCGGGCGCTGCTGGATGGGCGCATTCGGCCTCTGGTGCGCCGGCTGCGCGACTTTGTAACAACACGAGAATCGCGGGAAGGAAAGTGATCGAATTATTTGGCTACATTGGTGGCGGAAACGAAGAGAGAGAGGCTCTCGACAGGTTTCTTGCCAAAACACCCACGCAATACCAGGTGCGGACAGGAAGTCGTGCCATGGTTGCAGTTCACAGTCTCTTTCAGAATGTGCAGATTGCCGACGAGAAAAATGTCACAGCGGTGCTCGTGGGGCGACCCCGGGACAGGGAGCGGCAGGCTTCCATCCTGGCCCGAGACTACATTGCCAAAGGCCAGGATGCTCTGCAAATGTTGCACGGCAGTTATGTCGGGGCAGTGCTGGACCTTTCATCCGGAAAAGGCTGTGCTTTTGTCGACCGGGTAGCTACCTGGCCACTCTATTATGCAGTACTGCCTCGAGGCGGCCTGGCTTTTTCCACCCGTATGGATGTTCTTCACCAGATGGGGGTTTCCCGTAAACTTCGATTTCAGGCGCTCTATGATTACCTCTATTTTCATGTTGTTCCTGCACCGCAAACCGTATATGAGGAGGTCAGCAGCCTGCGCCCTGGCCGGGCAGCTGTTTATCGGAATATTGTCGAAGAGCTGCGTTATTGGCGGCTGGTTTATCAGGAAGATGGGGGCGGCGACTTTGGAGCCCTGAAAGACGAGCTTCTTGCCTTGCTGGAAAAGGCTGTTGGGCGGGTGGCGGATGGTCGCGTGGGGGCATTTTTGTCCGGTGGGACGGACAGCTCCACTGTAACTGGCATGCTGGGTAGAGTTCATGGCCAGCAACCACCCAGGACGTTCTCTATTGGCTTTGATGAGCCAGGTTATGATGAGCTGGACTTTGCGCGCACGTCAGCGGCGTGTTTTGGTGCCGAGCCTCATGAATACAAGGTGACACCAGCGGATATTGTTGAAGCCATTCCCCTCATCGCCAGAGCCTATGAGCAGCCCTTTGGCAATTCTTCTGCCGTACCTACTTACTTTTGTGCCCGCATGGCGGCTGACGCCGGCATGGAGCGGTTGCTTGCCGGTGATGGCGGCGATGAGCTTTTTGCCGGCAATACCCGTTACGCAAAACAACATATGCTTCAGGCCTATCATCGTCTGCCTGAGGGGGGGCGTCGTGGTTTGGTGGAGCCTTTATTGGCCAGCTTTCTGGGCGAGTTGCCGGGCTTGAGAAAGGTGCGTAGTTATGTGAATCAGGCTAGGATACCGATGCCGGAACGCATGGAAACCTATAATTTACTTGAGCGCCTGGGGCCTGAGTCGGTGCTCACGGAAGACTTCCTGTCGCAGGTTGATCGCCGCCATCCCTTGCAGGTGCTGAGTGCGGCCTATGGCGACAGCAATGCCGACACTCTGCTGAACCGGATGCTAGCGCTGGACTACCAGATCACGCTTGCGGATAACGACCTGCAAAAAGTGAGCCGTATGTGCGCCATGGCTGGCGTTGAAGTGGCCTATCCCCTGCTGGATGATGAAATTGTTGCATTTTCTGCCAAGCTGCCACCCGGCATGAAGCTTAAAGGCAGAAAATTACGATGGTTTTTTAAATCAGCACTTTCCGATTTTCTCCCGCAACAAGTCCTGACCAAGGAAAAACAGGGGTTTGGCCTTCCTTTTGGGCCTTGGATGAATCGCCACGCAGGTCTGGCTGAAATGGTTGGCGACAGTCTTTCGGACCTCCGTAAAAGGCGTTTGGTGCGCAATGAAGTGATTGACCGCCTTACCAATGACCTGGTCAGCGATCACCCGGGTTATTACGGTACCCTGGTTTGGGTGCTGGTTATGCTGGAGCAATGGTTCGTGGTGAATGGCCAGGAATCCTTCTGAACAAGGTTCACAGAGCCGCTGACTCGGGTGAACCAGGCCAATAAGACTTGACAGAGGCTGCTTATGACTCAGGGCGTAGAGAAGGGCGATGACTTTAGTATGGAGCGTCAGCGGTTTAGGGAGACTTTTGACATCCTGCCCGATGGTGCTGGTACGGTGCTTGAAATCGGTTTCAATGATATGCGCATGAGCCGTCTTTTGGGGGAACGGTATGAGGTCTATGGCATTGATTTACCCCGTTTGGTGGACAAGGGGGCGCAGTCGGAATACGGCTTTAGACTATCTTTTGCCAGCATTGAAAAGCTGCCCTTTCCGGATAACAGCTTTGACCTGGTTGTATGTGCGCAGGTGCTTGAACATTTGCCGGAGGCCGTATTGGAAAAGGGTGTTCGGGAGCTTGCCCGTGTAGCGCGACGTTGGGTTTTTGTTTCCGTGCCCTACCGCCAGCGAGTGTGGAATGAGAACTATAAATGCACGCACTGCGGTTTTATTGGGCACTGCATGGAACATCTGCACTATTTTGATGAACCGCGCCTGCTATCCCTGTTTCCTGGCTGGCATTCACAGTGCTTGGAGTTGGTGGGTTCGCAGCGGGGCTATGCGCCCGATATGCTCTATAGGTTGGCTAACAAGCTGGGGAATTCCTGGAGCACGTTGCATTGGAAATGCACAAATTGCCAACAGGAACCAGGCTCCCAAAGGGAAAACCCTGTTGGCTATATTGTCCGGCGTATCATCTGGCGCCTGGAAAGGCGGCTTCCTCGCCGTAAAGCCTGGATGCTGGCGCTGATGGCGCGCAGATCCTGACAGGTTTTTTCACGCGCGACGGCATGGCTGGCTTTGTCGGCGCTCCATGCTTTTACCTGAATCTGTATCTTCAGCGTGGATTCAGGTGTTTTAAAGCGCCTCGCCCGCTTCAGGTCTAAAGAGCGGCTTACAGAGATATGGCTGAGTCTTTTCAAGAGCTGAAACGCCAAGCCTGGGGGTTCTGGCAGCCATTGCCAGTGCCGATTTGGCCAGGATTGCCTCGCCGGTGTTCTTGCCGGTTGGCTTCCAGAGCCCCCCAGAATCTGGTTTTTTATCCTTTCTTCTGGTAAGTGTATGATCGCCTGTTGGAAGATTAAGCGGGAAGGCGCTTTTGTATCACCAGTAGAGGCTTTGCAAAGGTCTACAGGGGTATACCGGGCAGTCGGGGCGAAGGAATCTGTGGCGGCCTAGTGCTTGGAGTAACTTCCTGGTTGAAGGCGGTAATTTTACCCGGTTACCTGATAGGTATGGTATGGGGGATAATGCTTTTTTCATGCTGTGTTAATCGGGCTGACCGCGAAGACTGGGATTTCTCCAGCCATTCTTCTTTCCGGCGGTTGGTTTGCTAATTGTAAGGGAATGTTCAACAAGGTTCGCAGTGTGCGGAGCGGGCTTTGTTGTGCGGTTGAAATTGATAGTCAGTTTCGTGAAAGGGGTCACATTGAAGACTCTGCTGGCGGTTTTCTATAAGCCGATGACTACTGCTAGGAGCAAGTGCAGCTTGCTGGATAGGATGTGTTCAAGGTGGAGTGTCAAGAATGAACTATTTAGAATCAGGTGCGTGCACCGGCGGTTCGAACAAGCTTTTCAGCCTTTTTTCCAATAAAATTTCCCGCTGTACAGGCATTCTGCCCCTGCTGTTGCTCCTCGGTGCCGGAGCTGCGCAGGCAAAACCCGATGTGACCTTTATCGATCGGTCCAGCCTTGCGGCGGTGGATATTCCCGTAACCTTTGCTCAAGTATTCGCGCCGGGCGATGTTCCCGCAGGTTTGAGCGTGACAGTGGATGTGGGTGGTAA
>WGBZ01000051.1 GCA_015494035.1 Lysobacterales bacterium
ACTGAACAATTTTTCACGACAATCTGCTCGCGCCAGATTCAATCAGAGGCTCCCAAGACATCGGATAAGTCATCCGGCTAAGCTCGTGCCTGACAGATCCCATGAAAAAACCCGGCAGCTGCCGGGTTTTTTCATGGGATGAACTTAGGGAAGCTCTGATCGAATCGCGGATTTGCATCTCATACCTGAAATGCCCGAAAACTGCGTTGAAACCTGCACAAGCCTGCTGGAACCATCCGGTTACAACATGCCGGTTTCCAGCTTGGCCACGTCACTCATCATGTCGTGGCTCCAGGGCGGATCGAACACCAGCTCGGTGTTCACTGCATTAACATCCGGTATCAATTTGATTTTGGTGGAAGCATCGGAAATCAGCACATCACCCATGCCACAGCCGGGTGCCGTCAATGTCATTTTGATGTTGGCGTCATAACCGGGCTGGCCTTCGCTGGGCACCACATCGCATTCATAAACCAGCCCCAGATCCACGATATTGACCGGAATTTCCGGGTCATACACGTTTTTCAGCTGCTCCCACACCGCTTTTTCCACATCCTGCTGGCTGGCATTTTCCGGCAAAACCGGCGGTGGCAAAGGGTTTTTCCCCAGGGCATCGGCATTATGCCCAAGAATCATGAACATGCTGCCATCCACGTACACGGTAAAACTGCCGCCCAGGGCCTGGGTGATATAACCCACCACGCCAGCCGGTAGCTCGATGGTTTCCCCACTGGGCACAGCAATGGCTTCCACATCGCGCTCCAGCTTGAAGGGTTCTGAGGTCATGCTGTACATGGGTATTTTCCGTTTTGTTGGCCTAAGGAATCTCTGATTGAGCGGCGGGAAAGGCATTTTACTCCCTGAGCGGGGTTATTTCACCTGCCAGCCCCGATTTTCCGGGCCTCATCGTCACTTTCGTGCACGGCCAGTGCCAACAGGCGTTGGGTGATTTTGTCCTTGAGCGTGACCGGCGTGTCCAGGCCCATGCGTACCAACAAGGGCATCAGTGAGTGATCCACTGTGCGCGGCACGGCCTTAATAACGGTTTTGATCAGACCCGCTTTGCTGGCTGTGTGGACCTTCAGCCACTGAAGGGCGTCGATCAGACGCAATTCCTCGGGGGTGAAGTCGCAACCGTGCGGATAAGGCGAAAAAAGGCCCTGTTGCCGGTATTTGTTCAACACGCGGCTCAGATGCTCCGGCGTGTTGTTGGCGTAATGGGCCGGCAATGACCAGTTTCGATCCAGCTTGCCGTATTTTTTCGCCTTTTCCATCAATTCCGGCTGAAAACGCGCGTCGCAAATGGCCAGCATGGACTTGATGCAGTCTTCATCGCTTTTGCCACGCAAATCGGCGATGCCGTATTCAGTGATGACAATGTCACGCAAATGGCGGGGAATGGTGTCGTAATCGTAGGTCCACACCACATTGCTGCTGACTCGGCCATTTTTTTCACGCACCGCCCGTAACATCAACACCGAACGGCTGTCACGCAAGGCGTGCGCCATGGCAACAAAGTTGTACTGGCCGCCCACGCCACTGACTTCCAGGTTGTTGGACAAGCCATCGGAAGCGGCCGCGCCCAGTACATTGACCTTCATGGTGGTGTTCATAAAGCGGGCCTTGAGGCGTTGCAGGCGATCCAGTTTTTCCCGCCCGTAGAGTTCATTGACAAAGCTCACCGGCACCATCTGGAATTTTTCCCGCTCGCCTTCATCCAGCGCATGTAACCAGTCATAAAAGCCTTTGGAACCGAGAAAAAACGCCCCGTGCAACAGCACGCCATGTTTGAGCCGATCCCCCAGGCCCTGGGCTTCGATGGCTTTTAGCACCTCCGGGTCATTCAGATCTGCCGCCGCCAGCGTCCCATCCGGCAGGCGTAATCGACCGTTCTGCCATTGCACGGCGTCACGCAGTATGCCCCAATACCGCAGCCACTGCACATCCCTGTCCCTCAGTCTGGGTGGGATGGCACCGGCTTCCAGCAGCGCCTGCAGGGTCTGTATCGACACAGTTTCGGTGATGCGACCGGCATTCAACAGGGCCTGCAAGGTTTCATCGTCGTACACGTGGCGCTTGAGGATGCCGGATTCCCGCAGTGCCTGAAAACCCTCGGTGAACATTTCGCTGGCTCCATACAGGCCGTGCGAAAACTCACCCAGCTGTTCATATTTCCTGACAGTGGCAGGAATCCGGTGCGACGCGTCCAGCTCATGCAACACCGCTTGCCAGGTGGCCGGGTTGCGATGACGCAATTCCAGCGACGCCACCAACGCATCACCCAGGGAGCCGATGCCAATTTGCAAGGTACCGCCGTCTTCAATCAGGGCCGAGGCCCACAAACCGATGGCGTAATCGGTGTCATTGATGGCCTGTTTGGGCACGGCATATTGCGTGAAATAATGCGCCGGGTCGTCGATCACCAGATCAAAAAAGTCCGCATCGACTTCCGCCTGGCCGGTCATGTAGGGCATGCTCGGGTTTACTTGCGCCACCAGCAAGGGGCGCGAACTGGCCGGTAATTCCTGCAGCCGGGCCACCAAGTCAAGGGTTACGTCGGTGTTGGAGCCCAGTGACAAACGGCGGCTGCCGTTGACCTCGCGCATAGCCACTTGTTGCACCAGCACGTTCATGCCCGTGGCCAGCATGTCACGCGCCGCATGGGTGTAGTTGCTGCTGGTATACCAGCGTTGGGCCTGTGATGAGCGGAGCATGCTGCCGGGCTGGAAATAAAACTCACTGATGCGAACATTGGGCGGCACCTGGCTGCGTTTGAGCGGCTCCAGGTAGCGCAATGGCTCGTGACCGGCAAAATAGCGTTCAACGAAAGGGGCCAGAAACCGCTTTTCCAGGTCTGAACCTGCCTTGGGCACAGCCAGTGACAGGGCCGTAAACAATTCCAGCCGGAAATCCGGGTTATCCAGCGCGTGTTGCCACAGGGCATTCAACACGGGGTTGGGTTTGCCGATGCCCAAAGGCGCGCCCACCACGGCATGGTGCTGCGTGTGCGCCAGTATCCGCTCCAGGCCAGCGGCCAGCGTATCCACCCATTGAACACTTTTTTTGTCTGGCATCAGTGACACTCCTTTAGGCCTAGGGAAGCGCAGATTGAATCTGGACGAAGCAGATTATGCCGGAAATGTTCGAGAACAAGGCGAAGTTTGCAGTCAATAGCGGGCTATTGGCAAGGACTTCAACGCCGTTATCGGACATTTCAGGCGTGAGATGCGAGTTCACGATTCGATCAGGGCTTCCCTGGGGAGCCTCTGATTGAATCTGGCGCGAACAGATTGGCGTGGAAAATTGTTCAGTTCAAGGCGCAAACCGCACGTAATAGCAAGGCTATTGCGAAGGTTTGCAACGTCCGAAATGGACGATTTTACGCCACAAGATGCCGTGTCACGATTCAATCAGAGACTCCCTAAGGCACGCACGAATCAAGAAACGCAGCAATGGGCGTAAAAACAGCCTGACTGGGAAAAAGCCGGCTGGCCACCCAGGGCGACAGCAGCGTCCATAACCCAATGGTGGCAATAAAGGCCCCGGCACCGGTGCGCCAGCGGGAACCGGTCAGGACATCGCGCCAGCGATGCAACAGGCCGGCGGCCAGAAACATGGAAGGCAAGGTGCCCAGACCAAAAAAGAACATAAACCGGCCACCGGCGAACCAGTCACCAGTGGTGGCCGCGGCCACCAGCACGCCGTACAACAAGCCGCAGGGGATCAGGCCCCAGATCAGGCCCTTGAGCACATTGGCCCACGGGCTGTTTTTCTGCAGTTGATGCCGCAAGGGCTTTTGCAGCCGTTGCCACAAGGGGCTGGCGGCCAAAGGCATGGACCAGCCCCGGGCGCGGAACATGAGGGCAATGCCCATTAGCAGCAAAGTCAGGCCCAGGGCCGATCGCAACCAGAAGCCCCATTGCGCCAGCGGCACGCGCAGGGCCAGGCCTTGCACCAGCCCGGCAAAAAAAATACCCAACGCCGTATAGGTGATAATCCGGCCCAGATTCACCAACACCACATCACGCACCTGAGCGCGCTGGCCACAGAACAGGCCACACAGGCCACCGCACATGGCCAGGCAATGCACGCTCGAAAACACCCCGATCAGAAAAGGCGTCAGCCAGCTCATGCGCAACGGCCTGAATATAAAAAAGACTGGTTTTCCATGGCGCTTAAGCCTTGCGTCCAGCAGCGGGCTTGTCCGTCACCGGGCCGGGCTGCTGTGGGGTGTCCTCAACCATATCGGCCGCCGCTTCATCCTGCGCTCTGGTAGTAGAAGCGGAGACACGATGAGGTTCGAGTGGATCGTCGTCTTCCAGAATCGCAAACGCCGGGGTGTCCAGGTCATCGAACTGGTTATTCTGTACCGCCCAGAAAAAGGCCCAGATGGCAAAACCCACCAGAACCACACTCAACATCACCAATGCATACACGATGCCCACAATTTTCTCCTCTGTTAATTGCCTGCACGGTCTGGCAGCAACCTGCTGTTTTACCCGCTGTCCAGTTTATCACGCCAGGTCTTGTTCAGCCGCGGCTGGCGGCGTCATAATACGCGCATGACAGCACCCGTGCGTAAAATCATTCACGTGGACATGGACAGCTTTTACGCTTCTGTGGAAGTGCGCGAAAACCCGTCGCTGGCTGGCCGGCCCATCGCCGTGGGCGGTCACCCGCAGACTCGTGGCATGGTGGCCACCTGTTCCTACGAAGCGCGGCAATACGGCGTGCATTCGGCCATGCCCATGTCCCGGGCCGTGCGGCTGTGCCCGGAGCTGATTGTGCTGCCGGTCAACATGCCGCTGTACCGGGCCGTATCGGCGCGCATCATGGCCATTTTCCGCCAGTACACCACCCGCATTGAGCCGTTATCGCTGGATGAGGCCTTTCTTGACGTGACCCACAGCGATGCCTGTCAGAGCAGCGCCACGCGCATGGCCGAGGCTATTCGCCAACGCATTTTTGCACAGGAAGCACTCACCGCGTCGGCCGGCATTGCCCCCAACAAGTTCCTGGCCAAGGGGGCCAGCGACTGGC
>WGBZ01000052.1 GCA_015494035.1 Lysobacterales bacterium
TGATGGGGGTGATGCCGCTGCCGGCGGCCAGGCCCACGTAGTGTCGGCCTTCTTTCGGGTGCAGGACAAAATGCCCCGATGGCGGCATGACCTCCAGCACGTCGCCGGCTTGCAGCGCCTGCGCCGGTTCGGAAAAGCGGCCGCCGGGAATGCGTTTAATGAGTACGCTGGGGTCTTTTTCCGAGGGCGCGGAACAGATGGAGTAACTGCGACGGATTTCTTCGGCTTCACCGGCCTCGTTGGTGAGGCGGCGGCGGAAGGTCAGGTGCTGGCCGGGTTGCCAGGTGAACAGCTCGCGCAGTGCATCGGGAATGGCCAGACGCAACACTATGGCGGATTCGGTTTCCTTGCCGGATTCGGCAATGGGGATGGGATAAAACTGGTGGGCAGTGTTTGGAGTGGGTTTGTCAGTCATTGGCAGTGATTCGGGCATGTCAGTGGCATTTGAAGTGGTCGAATGGCTCCAGGCAGTCTTCGCATTTGTGCATGGCTTTGCAGGCGGTGGAACCAAAACGGCTAATCAGCGTGGTGTTGGCCGAACCGCATTGCGGGCAGCGCACTTCGCCGGAGCGTCTGGGTGGTGCGATGCCGTAGGCCTGCAGGGCCGCCAGGCCTTTTCCTGTGATCCAGTCGGTGGTCCACGGCGGTTGCAGCTGTTCGCGGATGTGCAGTTTTTCCACCCCTTTGGCGCGCAAGGTGGCTTCGATATCGGCCCGCATGCGGTCCATTGCCGGGCAGCCGGTGTAGGTGGGAGAAATGACCACCATCAGGGTGTCGTCCTGCCAGTGGATGTCGCGCAGCACGCCCAGGTCTTCCAGGCTCAGTACCGGAATTTCCGGGTCGGTGACCACCGCCAGCCAGCGCCGCACGGTGGCGGCATCCGGTCGTTGGCGGGTGCCAGTGTCCTGCGCGGTGGTCATGGCTACCATTCGCAACCGGGATAAGCCCGTTGCAGAAACTGCATCTCGGCCAGAATGTAGCCCAGGTGTTCGCTGTGGTGGCCTTTTTTGCCGCCGGTGGCCCGCCAGCCGGATTCGGGAAGCCGTAAGCCTGCCTGTTGGATGGCCGGTTCCACTTCGCTGCGCCATTGCCGTTCGATGTCTGCCATGTCCGGCGCCACGCCAGCCTCCTGCAAGCGTTGGTTGAGGGCGTCGGATTCAAACAGCTCGGGGGTATAGAACCACAGGTCATCCAGGGCTTTTTGCAGGCGCGCGTGGCTTTCTTCGGTGCCCTGCCCCAGCCGATGCAGCCAGTCTCCGCTGTGCTGCTTGTGGTAGCGGATTTCCTTCAATACCTTGCGGGCAATGTCAGCCAAGGCCGGCCACTGGCTGCTGGCCAGGGCGCTGTAGAGCTTTTCGTCGTGCACGTCCATCAGGTACTGGCGCAGGATCGTGTGGGCGAAATCGCCGTTGGGTTGTTCCACCAGCAGGGCGTTGCGAAACTGGTGGGCATCGCGCAAATAGGCCAGCTTGTCCGCATCGCTGAATGGGTCATCGGGCACCTGGCTGGCCGCCAGATCAAGCAACAGTTGCGCCTGACCGATCAAATCCAACGACAGGTTGGTGAGTGCAATGTCTTCTTCCAGAAACGGGCCGTGGCCACACCATTCGCTCAGGCGCTGACCCAGGATCAGGGCATTGTCGCCCAGGCGCAGGGCGTATTCGCGGCGATCAGCCGCTTGGGTTTGGGCAGGAACCGCGGTGTTCATCAGATGTTCTTGACCTCGTCTGGCAAATCGTAAAAGGTCGGGTGGCGGTAGATTTTGTCATCGGCCGGTTCAAACCAGGCGGCCTTGTCCTGCGGGTCGGAGGCATGAATGTGGCACGATTCCACCACCCAGATGCTGACGCCTTCCTTGCGCCGGGTGTACACATCGCGGGCGTTTTGCAGCGCCATTTTCTCGTCCGCCGCGTGCAGCGAACCCACGTGTTTGTGGTGCAAGCCGTTCTGGTTGCGGATAAACACTTCCCACAAAGGCATGTCAGCCATCAGGCCACCTCCTGTTGTTTGCGTTGTTTTTCGTTATACGCCAGGACGGCCTCGCGTACCCAGGCGCCTTCATCGTGCGCCTTGCGGCGGGCCTCCAGCCGTTCACGATTGCACGGCCCGTTGCCGGCGATGACCTGGTAAAACTCTTCCCAGTCGATTTCGCCGTGGTCCCAGTGGCCGGTTTCTTCGTTGTATTTCAGCTCCGGGTCGGGAATCGTCAAGCCC
>WGBZ01000053.1 GCA_015494035.1 Lysobacterales bacterium
ACTCGCTTCTCACGCCTGAAATGTCCGATAACTGCGTTGAAGTCCTTGCCAATAGCTCGCTATTGGCTGCGAACTTCGCCTTGTTCTCGAACATTTCCGGCCTAATCTGCTTCGTCCAGATTCAATCAGCGCTTCCCCGGTGAGGTAGGGTGTTAATAAATGTGTCTGGCAGCGAACGTTTCGGTATTGTGGCTTGAGTCAATGAGTGGATTTTGATAAGTTGCCTCTCAGGAATGGGTTCAATCGGTCGTGGCTTTGACTGCCAATGTTCAGGGCCGCGAATAATTGTCATAAATCAACGGATCGAATGGTGTCAAAAAAGCATTGCGGCTGTGGGAGTCGCTGTGCCATGGGCGTGTTTGAACCGGACAAATTGAACCGAACAACGAACGCTGTGTGTGATCCGGCTGTTTTCTGTGGGAAAGCCCGGATTGATTTGGGGAGTCAGGCCAGTTTCTGCCTGCGACCCGGGATGACCTTTGGGATGTGTGTATGGTTAATTTTGATTCGTTACGTCAGTGGGCGCGTGGGATAAAATCCGTTTTCCGGACTGGTCTTGTCATGGTGGCTTTCGGTGCCTTCAGTGCCGTATGGAACCCCGTTGCCGCCGCCACCTTTGTGTATGAAAACACCATCACGACACCGATCCCCGATAACGCGTGCCCCAATGGAGCGAATATCAGCTTTACGGTTCCAGACACCTTTACTATTCAGGACTTGAACGTTGGACTGGTGATCGAGCACACCTGGCGCAATGACCTCATTGCCACCCTGACATCGCCACAGGGTACGGTCGTGGAGCTGTTCAGCCGCATCCACGGTTCGGAAAACAACCTCAACGTGTTGCTGGACAGCGATGTGGCCGCAGCCATCCCCATCGGAGACCACCCGCTTTCACCTGATTATCTCCATATTGCTCATCCGGAAATCACAGCCGCACTGGATGCTTTTGATGGGGAAGCGGCCGCAGGCTCCTGGACGCTAACTGTTTGCGATGATGTGGGTAATGACACTGGCAATGTAATCAAGGCCAAGCTGGAATTCACTGGTTCGGTGGCCAGTGGTCAACCCGTCAATCTGAAAAGTTGCGCCCTGATTACCGATGAAATCATCAGTTTGCAGGCGGGTGACATCTACACCATGAACACCACCACCGGAAATGAGTCATTTCTGTATGCCACGGGGACAGGCAATGCTGGTAATGCCTTGGCGGGCAACACCCAAACAGGCATTATCTATTATGGAGAAAACCAGAACATTCACGCCTATAACCCGGAAACCGGGGTCGATACCATTATCTATGACATCACCGGACAAACCGCCAACCCGGCAGGGACCACTGCTACCCCCACGCTGACTTCGGCCGCCGGCACTTTCCACAACGGCTACTACTATTTTGCGCCGGAAATTCCACAATTTCCACGTAAGGTCAAGGGCGTTTACCGATTGCGGGCCAGCGCAGATGGCATGAGTCTGATCGGGCCACCAGAACTGGTGCTGGACTTTGAAGCCCCGAACATTAACAGCCAGATACCCGATGACCCGCCCACCATTGATTGGGGCGATATTGCCGTCACTTCTGCCAACGGCAATATTTTCATTTATGGGGCATTTTTCCGATCCAGCGGTGGCGTGCAGGAAAACTACCTGTTTCGCTACGATGTCAGCAATGACACGTTTTTTATCGTTCAGCAAGGTTCTGGCCAGGTCAAAACCCATCAGCTGGCTTTTGACATCAACGGCACCTTGTGGGCAGCAGAAATTTTGGTGGGCGGTGCGGTGGGCGACCCCCGTAACCTGTACACCGTGGATCTGAATACACTGGGGCTGACATTCCAGACCAACTACACCATTCGCGGGACTGGCAATACGTCCGGGGCCTATGACCTGGGCACGCCAGTGTGTAAAGACGTGCATGCCTCGGTGGGCAACCGCGTGTGGCTGGATGAAAATGCCGATGGGGTGCAGGACAATGGCGAGCCGGGCCTTGCCGGGGTAACCGTGTATCTGTGCTGGGCCACCGCCACCACCTGCGACGCCAGTAATGCCTTGCAAAGTCGGGTGACCGATGCCGATGGCGGTTACGTATTCGCCAATATCCCCACCGCGCAATATCAGATTTCAGTGGATCCGGCCACGCTGCCAGCCGGTCTGGCTGCCAATCCGACCTGGAACGAAGACACCGGTACCAGCAACCCGGACCACCAGACGGTGGTCAATCTGGCCATTGATGAAGAACACCTGACAGCCGATTTCGGCTACAACTGGAACTCAGTGGCGGAAGTCAACAATCCACCTGCGGGAGCCACCGCAGCCATTGGCGACCGGGTCTGGAACGACACCGACGGAGATGGCACACAGGACGCCAATGAAATTGGCATCGCCGGGGTGACGGTGACGCTGTTTTCCGACCCCGATGGTGATGGCGTGTTTGATACGCCGGTGGCCAACATCACCACCGATGCCGGTGGTCATTACCTGTTTGATAACGTGCCAGCCGGTGCCTATGTGGTGAGCGTGATTCCAAGCACCTTGCCGGCGGCACTTAACTGGACACAGACCGGCGATCCGGATGAATTCAATACCATTGCCAGTGCGCCGGATCACCGCACCTCCTCGCCCATCATTGCCGCACCGGGGGATGTGCTGCTGAACATCGATTTCGGCTATCAGGCCAACCCGGCCCAAACCCATCAGATAGGCAATACCATTTATTTTGATGCCAATGGCGATGGCAGCCAGCAAGCCGGTGAATACGGTCTGGCTGGCGTTACTGTGACGTTGCTGGACGGCGCGGGCAATGTGCTGGCCACCACTGTCACGGACGCCAATGGCAATTACGTTTTTGATGGCCTGCCCGACGGCAATTACCAGGTCCGGGTCAGTGATCACAACAATGTGCTGGCTGAACTGGGCATCAGCGATGACCCGGACGCCACGCTCGATGGACAAACCGCCATTACTTTGGCTGGTGCCGATAACAACTCCGCCAATTTTGGTTATCAACCGGCCGCACAAACTCCCGCAGACGGCTTGATTGGCGACACCGTATTCCTCGATCGCAATGGCAATGGCCTGGCCGATGCCGGAGAAGGGCTGGAAGGAGTGACGGTTAATCTCTATGACAACGCCAATAACCTGATTGGTGTCACTCACATCAATGAAAACGGCCAGTACTGGTTCAGTGCCTTGTCAGCCGGCACGTATCGGGTGGCCGTGGACACCAGCACCTTGCCCAATGCCGGCACGGGGCTGAACAACACGGTTGATCCGGATGGCGGAACGGCCAATGAGTCCAGTGTGGTGCTGGCCGCCGGACAGATCAACCTCAACCAGGATTTTGGCTATCAGGTCAGCACGCCTAACAGCATTTCTGGCACCTTATGGAACGACGTGGATGCCGACGGCACGCTCAGTGTCGGTGAAACCACCGGTTTTGCCGGGGTCAGCGTGGACTTGCTGGACAGTGACGGTAACGTGATTGCCACCACCGTGACCGATGCCAATGGCAATTATGCGTTTAGCGGCTTGCCCGATGGCAATTACCGCGTTCAGGTCACGGACGTGGCCAATGTCCTGCACGGCCAATGGCACAGCCTTGGCGCCAGTCCCGGCAGCGATGGCAATTCCCAGCCCATGGGTTACGCTGTCTCACTCGCCGGCGGTGTCAATAACACCACCGCTGATTTTGGCTACTACTCGGGCCTGGCTGGCCTGGGCAATAAAGTCTTCCGTGATGACAACGC
>WGBZ01000054.1 GCA_015494035.1 Lysobacterales bacterium
GCCAGCGGGTTATTTCTTAGCATCGTTCTTCTTCACCGGCTTGTTAAGGTAGGCATACAGGTCAAAACGCACTTCCAGCATGCGGGGCTGTGGCTTGTTGCGGCGAGCCGATCTGGTGTATCGCTGCTCGATGCGCAGTTCATCCACAAACAGGTCTGGCTGATGTTGCTCCAGATCATTCAGCACCTGCACCAGGATATCGTAGCGGCAGCGCAGGCGCACTTTCAAGATAACACGTTCAAACTGTTCCGGTTCACGATCCCGTGTCAACTGGTTACTGAGGATGAGGCAATCCTGCGCCTGGGTCACGTGCTGGCTGACAATTTCCTTCAGGGTGCGGATCAGCTCCGCCGCGGCCAGGTTGGCCGAGTCGGCTTTGAGGAAATGATCGGATTGCCCGGCCTGCTGCCGCACGGCCCGCAGCCGTTTTTTCAGTTCGGGAATGCCCGCGGCCAGAGCTGCATACTTCTGGCGCGCGGCCGTGGCTTCGGCCAGCTGTTCATTCAGCGCGCGATGCCGTTCCACGAAACCCTGAAAAACCAGGAAGTAAATGGCCAATAGCAAGAGCAGCAACAGGCCCAGGGCGTACCACTTGCCCTTGTCCGGATCAGGAAGAAGCTGCATCGTCACCCTCCGTTGGCGGTTGCGTGCTCATGTAAAGCGTGAATTTCTCCTTGCCCGGGTGTCTGGGGTCGGGCTGCACCGCGCCTTTGACTTCCGGGGCATACCAGAGGGCAGAATCGTTCAGCACCGGCACCAGTTTGTTGGCGTTGTCTGACAGACCGCTGATTTCCAGGCGCTCGCGATTGAGTAAAACCCGCTGCAAAAAGGTGTCATCGGGAATCCGCTTGGTCAGTTCGGCCAGCACCGGCACGGCCGCTGGCAGGTGGCTTTTTTGCTGCTGGATAAAATTGGCGGCCACGATGGCCTGCTGCAGTTGCTGCTGGAGTTGTTTGGCCTGCCGCGCCTGGGTCAGCAGTTTTTTTGACTGGCTTTCCACCGCAGTCAGTTGCGCGCGCTTGTTGGCCAGGGAATTCCACATGGCCAGCCCCAGCAGGCCGGTCAGGATGAGGGCCAGAATCACATTAAGCTGCGTTCTGGCGTTGGTCTTCTGGCGCCTGATTTCGCGCGGCAACAGATTAACGCCCACCGTTTCCGGAGGTGAAGCCGCTTGTGTGTCCGAGGGCCAGCCCACGTCCATCGCATCCACGGACAGGCCCTTGTCTTTCAGCACGCGCAGGTGCTTGTCGAATTCCGTTTCGGGAATCACCGCCACCTGCACGGCAATGGTGTCGTTGTCCTGGGCTTCGGGATTTTTTTCCAGTCGCCAGGCAAAGCGCACCTGATCGGGATTAAAGGGCACAAACCGGTCCAGCTCATATTTCAGCACGTTGTCGAGGTTGTCGCGCGCCGCGGCCGGTAGCTGAATCTGTCGCACCAGGGCCTTGCCCGCTGGCAGGACGTAAATAATGTCGGTGTCCGGTGCACTGTCGCTGTTCAGTAACTGGTGAATGCGTTGCGACCAGTCACCGGCCGGTTCCACCGGCAAGCGCTTCCAGTTGTCGTCATGACCTTGCCAGAGCGTCATGGGCGCATCGGCGGCAGTATCCGCAACAATGAGGAGCCGGCTCTTGTCACGAAAAAAACGCTGGCGCCATTGCACCGGCAACAGGTTTTTCAGCTCCGTGCCCCACCAGTGCAAAAACTCACGCAGCGGTGAGTCGGCATACCAGTGTCGGGCCTGGTTGAGATAGGCTTGGTAGAATGTTGTCATAAATGTTCGTTATCGCGCCAGCGCATCACCTGAAAGGGCTTGCCCTGAAGGGTGCCGCCCAGACGGATGGTCGCGTCCAGTTCCGCCACGTGCCCGTTGGGCAGGGTCGCTTTTGAGCGCACACTATACGCCAAACCGCCGCCCCGCGCCACTGCCGACATGCCATTGGGCAGGACGGGCAAAGGCTCGCCATATTCCGCTTGCTGGCGTTGCTCAATGAAGGCCCGGGCATCTTCTTCGCTGATGTCCGGCATGGCCCGCAGGGCTTCCAGCGGCGCGGTGGCCAGGTTGATGCCGGCATTGCGCGAATAGACGGTTATGGCCGGTTCAATCTGACGGTAGATGTCGTAAGTCATGCCCATGACCTGCTGCAGTTCCTGCACCGTATCAAATGGCGCGTCCTTGGCCCCGTAAGGATAGCCGGCCGCTTCGTAATCATCGTCTTCCGCCCCCAGGGGCCGGGTCGCGTCGTCTCCATCGATCCAGTCTCCCATGGCATCCATCAGTGCCGCGGCGTCCTCTTCGTTCATGCCCACTGAGGCAAACAGGCCCTTGAGAAGTTCAACATTGGCGTTGTTGATGTTAATTTTTCCCGATTCATCGGTAATGCGAATTTCCACCTCGATGCCATCCAGATCCATGCGGTAGGGGCGGCCATCGGCCACCCAGCGGTTCTGGGGATCGGGGTTGCGCAGTTCATACACCGCGCGGTTCAAGCCGGCCTCGGCGGCGTAGCGGGCGCGGGTGGTTTCAAATTCCAGCCGCGATTGCAGGTTTTCGGTTCGCGAGGAAAGGGTGAAGCTGGCCGCGAGCACGGTCAGGATGATAATCATCCACAGCACCAGCACCAGCACCATGCCGTTCTGTTTAGGGAAACTCTGACTGTATCGTGACACGGCATCTCGCGGCGTAAAATCGCCCATTTCTGCGTTGCAAACCTTCACAATAGCCTTGCTATTGCGTGCGTTTTGCGCCTTGAACTGAACAATTTTACTCGACAATCTGCTCGCGCCAGATTCAATCAGAGCTTCCTTAGCGGGGAAATGGCGCATTGTCAGGTTCATTGCAGCGGTTGATCCTGTAACAGCAAATGGAGGGGAACGTGGCTGCGGGTGGCGGCGTTATCCAGCTTCAGCGCCACCTGAAATTCCGGCCAGCGCACGGGTGATTGCTTGTCGGCCTGAATGTCCAGGCGCACTAGCAAAGGTGCCTTGCCGGGTTCGTCCCAACGGTTCAGCCAATCGGTGACCTCTCCTTCCTCGTCCAGGCCAATAAAGGAAAACTCACCGCCGCGCAGGTGTTCCAGCAGAATCACCGGCTCTTGTTCTTTGTCATTGAGAAAGGTTTTGGGGTCGAATTTGTCCGACATCAACCAGTGCTTGAATTGCAGGGTTTTGCCACCGGCATCGTTCACCAGCTCCACCAATTGCACGTGCGGGCCACCGGTGCCCAGGTAGCCGGGCATGGGCGCCACAAACAGCACGTGATCGCGGTCGCCTTCAAACAGGATAAACTCGTTGTCTTCGTTCTGTTTGAAAGCCAACGGCAAGGCACGCGAAATCTGGCGCCTTAACAGCTCCTGCACCACCCGCACTTCGTTGGTGGCGGTGATGCGTTTTTCGCCTTTTTCCACCAGTCGACGGCTGGAATTGATGCCGCTGTAGATGAGCATCATGATGAGCGAAATGAGCGTCATGGCCACAATCACTTCGATCAGCGTAAAACCGCTCTGGCGCTGCCGGGGCTGCCGGGGATTTTTTGCTGGAATGCCAAGCCGTTTCATCGTCTGGCCTCGGTA
>WGBZ01000055.1 GCA_015494035.1 Lysobacterales bacterium
CACGCCTGACCAGTCGTTGCGTTAATCCAGCGGTCAGCACCAGTACCAGCAGTGCGACAGCGGCAAAAATGGCGTCGAACCAGAACAGGTAGTTCTGAATCGGGGTGTGGTCTTCAGCTACGTAAATGCGCACCGGGTGTCCGTCAATGGTTTCCTGCTGAAAATGCACCAATACGGGTTCCAGGGCGGGTGTCGGGTTTTCTCTTGCTGTCTCGCCCATGGCCGGAGCCGGGGTTTCATAGGGATTTTCAGGTGGATGGGGTGGTGTCCACAGTGGGTAGCCAGCCAGTGAAGGAGATGTCAGACGCTGGTCGTCGACCTCCACCACAAAATAGTGGCCGCTGTTGGGTTGGCGGTATATGGGGTTGAGTGATTGGTTATCTAATTGCCAGTGGCCGTTTTCGTGCTGCAACTGGGTGACAATCATGTCCGCATCGTGCTGCAGGCGTGTCACCAGATAGTGCTCTACCAAGGCGTGAATGGTAAAACTGGCGGCCAGCCACAGGGCAATAAAAACCACCAGTAACATGCCTGAAATGCCCCAGCGCAAGCGGCGTTGCAAGGAAAAGGTCCCGCTTGAGGACTTTCGTTGCGTGTCAGTCATGTCCTTGCCTGGTATTTTCTTCCAGTGGTTTGAAACAGTAGCCCTGTCCGCGTCGGGTTTCTATGTGTTCCGGGCCCAGAATCTTGCGCAAGCGCCTCACGTACACTTCCACCACATTGGGGTCGCGATCATAATGCTGGTCGGCAATGCGCTCCAGAATGGCCTGTTTGCTGTATACGGTGCCCGGTTGACTCATAAGCAGTTTGAGCAAACGGAATTCGGTACCGGTCAGGCGGTGGGTTTGGCCTTGATAATGCAATTCGCGCGAATTTGTATCGAGTGTCACAGCGCCTGCACGCAGGTGCCCCAGGCCCGTGTCCGGGTTGCTGTGCTTGCGACGAAGCAGGGCTTGCACGCGGGCCAGCAGTTCCTCGAAATAAAAAGGTTTACCCAGATAGTCATCGGCCCCGGCATTCAGGCCCTGTACGCGTTCATGCCAGGCATTGCGAGCCGTCAGGATCACCACCGGTGTGTTATCGCCGGCTTTTCGGCGGGCCTGGAGCAATTCCAGCCCCGATACACCGGGGAGACCCAGGTCGAGCAATACGGCATCATAGGCATACTCATTCCACAGCCATTGGCCATCGCTGGCATTGGTGGCAGTATCCACTACGTATCCCAGTCGCTCGAATTGTTTTTTCAATTCGCTCACTAAGCTGGCTTCGTCTTCGATGAGCAGCAGTTTCATGGTGGGGTTGTGGCAGAATCCAGGTTGGTTGTTCGCGTGTAAGCTGGCAGGGATTCGTCGTTTGGCTGGCAGTTCGGATCGATGCCGGTCGCATCAAATAACCACCATTTTTCAGCGGCCCAGTGCGGGTAGGTAATGGCGTTGCTCTGTCCGAAACAGGGCTTGGGCAGTTTTTTCAGGTATGACGCATTGACCAGTACGAAACGGGGGTGTTCAGCACTGCCTTGGTGCAGCCAGTTGATGGCGGCTTGCTGTTGCGTGGCGGTGGGGGTGTGATAGCCGAAATGGGTCACTGGCCAGGGCGCGTGCAACAGCAGCTTTTCGCGAAAGCGCACCATGCCCAGCTCTGCATTGGCAGGCACGACGGTGGCCAGCGCGCGCATCATGGGTTCGGTGCTCATGGCCCGGTCAACAATGGGCCAGCCGCCAAAGCCCAGGCTCAGCCACAAGGTAAAAACGAAGCCGGCCCAGGCCAGCAGCGGTTTTTTTCGCAGGGCAATGACCGCTACCGTGGCGGCGGTTCCCGTGACCAGCAACCACCACCACAAATCCGGTTCGATGCCATAACGGGCCACGGCCTGATGCAATTTGTCCACTTCTAGTAACCCGGCCACACCCACGGCGGCGAAAAACAGCGCCATCACCAGCGGCAGTTCCCACAGGCTGTGGCGTAGCCACCGTTTTGCCAGCGCCTTATCCAGACAAGGCGCGAACGACAAGGCCAGCCCGGGCAGTGCCGGTAACAGGTATTCGGCCCGTTTGCCTTTGGACAGGGAGAAAAACACAACCACCAGCACCACCCACAAAAGGGGGTAAAGGATTCGCTGTTCGCGGGTTTTGAAGGCGTTTTTCCAGCACGACAGCGAGGCCAGTCCCAGCAGGGACTGGGGCAGCCAGAACACCGGAATCACCGAAACCAGAAAATACCACCACGGTTGAATGTGCCCCCATGAGCGCGCGTAGCGGTCCACCGTCTGCTTGAACAGAATGTTATCCCGGTAGGCCAGCCAGTCCGGGTTCTGGCTGTGTTGCACCAGCCACAACATGGGCAGCAGCCAGAGGCTCACTGCCAGCAACAGGAACAACGGTCCGGTCGCCCATTGCCACCAGCGGGCAGGGTGAGTTTTTAGCCACCGGGGCCGGTAGAAAGGCACTACCAGCAGCAACAGGGCGGGCAGAAAGCCCACGCCCTTGGTGATGATCCCCAGGCCCATAAAGAACCAGGCGGCGTAATACCAGCGCCAGTGCGGGCCGGTCAGCAGGTGCCGCATCAGGCCGTAAAAGCCCAGCATAACGAAAAAGGCCACTGGCGCATCCAGCTGGCCACTTTTGGCCTGAAGCACAAATTGCAGGGTGACAGCCAGCAGGAAGGCAGCCAGAAAGCCGGTGCGCGCTTCCCACAGCCGCCGGCCCAGATCAAAGGTCAGCCACAAGGTGGCCAGGGAAGCCAGGGCCGAGGGCAGCAGAAAAGCGACTTTCAGATTGCCCGTCAACCAGTAGAAAAATGCCATGGCCCACATGACCAGCGGCGGTTTGTCGGGGTAGATTTCGCCTCCGCGAAAAGGGAAAAACCCCTGGCCGGTTTCCACCATGTCGCGGGCCATCAGGGCAAAGCGCGGTTCGTCCGGCGGCCACGGGTCGCGCCAGCCCAGGCCGGCCAGAATGGCCACGGCGGTCAGGCCAAACAGCCACCAGAAGGCCTTGTGCCACTGGGCCGAGGTGGGGTGGGGCATATTGCCTGTCCAGTAAAGCAGGCTCTCAAGCCGGGGCGTGTGGTTTGCATTCATGGTTTTTGGGGGACGTTAATTATTGCCTTCGCGGGTGATTTCCGCGCCGCATTTGGGGCAGGGCGGACACGGGGGGCATTCGGGCGGCACGGGCACGGCTTCGCTTTCGCCGCTCAAGGCCGGTTTGTCCTTGTGCCAGAGAATGAAATAGAGGTTGCGCAGGTACACAAACATGCCAAAACTTTGCCCAAGAATAAACACCGGGTCGCGGCGATAAATGGCGTAGGACAGCAGAATCAGGCTGCCGGCGATGCTGAAGTACCAGAAGGTGATGGGGATGACGCTTTTTTTCTGTTTTTCACTGGCCAGCCATTGCAGCACAAAGCGCATGGAAAACATGGCCTGACCCAGCAGGCCGATGGCAACCCAGATTTTTTCTTGCGTACTCATGACACTTCCCCGGCGTGGTTGTC
>WGBZ01000056.1 GCA_015494035.1 Lysobacterales bacterium
AGATTGTTCAGTTCAAGGCGCAAACCGCGCGTAATAGCAAGGCTATTACGAAGGCTTGCAACGCAGAAATGGACGATTTGACGCAGCAAGACGCCGTGTCACGATTCGAGAAGCACTTCCCTAACCACAGCGCACGAGAATAACCATGCCCACTCACAGCCCCAAAATGACCGACATCCTGGCAGTGCTTGCCGATGAAACGCGGCTGCGGTTGCTGATGCTGCTGGATCACAAGGAACTGACGGTGGCCGAGCTGGCCGCCACCACGCGGCTGGCCCAGCCACGCGTTTCCACACACCTGGCGCGTTTGAAAAAAGCCGGGCTGGTGACCGATCGCAAGGCGGGCGTGTCCTCCTATTACCGCTTTAATGCCGGGCAGAGCAAAGAACAAATCAGCGATTGGCCAGCATTGTGGCAGCTACTGAAAAAACAGGCCGAAAGCGACCCACTGATGCAGCAGGACCGGGCCAATCTGGAGAAGGTCCTGACCCAGCGGGCCGCCAGCAACAACTGGGTCGATTCGGTGGCCGGCGACATGGAGCGGCATTATTCACCCGGTCGCAGCTGGGAAGCCACCGCCCGTTCGCTGGCCTGCCTGCTCAACCTGGGCGATGTGCTGGACATCGGCTGCGGTGATGGCGTGCTGGCCGAGCTGATTCATCGCCACGTGGACTCCTACACCGGCATTGACCACAGCGAAACCATTGTGACCGCGGCGCGCGAACGCCTGGCCCAGACCAATAACTGCTTTTTCCAGCAGGGCGACATGCACGCCCTGCCCTTTGAGTCTGACCAGTTCGACCAGGTGCTGATGTTGCAGGTGCTCACCTATTCCCCAGATCCCCAGGCCGCCATTGCCGAAGCGCATCGGGTCTTGCGGCCCGGCGGCACGCTGTTACTGACCACGCTTAATCGCCATCCTCACCAGCAACAGGTGGCGGACTTTGGCCACGTCAACCTGGGTTTCGACATCGACAGCCTGAAAAAACTGGCCACCAACGCCGGCTTCAGTGTGCAGCACGCGCAGCTGACCTCGCGTGAACAGAAGCCGCCGCATTTTGAAGTCATCACCCTGGAAGCCAGCAAGTGAGCCGCAAGAAAACCGACTCGACCAAGGGAGCCACCCCGGAATCCCATGTATGCCAGCAGCCTGTGCGCGAACAATTGGAACAGCACCTGAAGAAACGGATTTTGCTCCTGGATTCGGCCATGGGCACCATGATTCAGCGTCTGGGCTTTTCCGAAAACGACTTTCGCGGGCAACTATTTGCCGAACACGAGAAGCCACTCAAGGGCAATAACGACTTGCTGGTGTTGACCCAGCCGGAAGCCATCCTGGACATCCACCGCGCCAACCTCCAAGCCGGTGCCGACCTGCTGGAAACCAACACCTTTAACGCCACGCGCATTGCCCAGGCCGACTATGGCACCGAAGATCACACATACGCCATTAACAAGGCCGCCGCGCAACTGGCCCGCCAGGCCTGTGAAGAATACAGCAGCGAGGACAAGCCACGCTGGGTCATCGGCGTGCTCGGCCCCACCAACCGCACTGCCAGCATGTCGCCGGACATCAACAACCCGGCCTTTCGCAACATCACCTTTGACGAACTGGTGCAGGCCTATACGGAATCGACCCGCGGTTTGCTGGACGGTGGTAGCGACGTGCTGATGGTGGAAACCATTTTCGACACCTTGAATGCCAAGGCCGCGTTGTTTGCCATCCAGAACGTGCTCAAGGAACGCCAGCTTGACGTGCCCATCATGATTTCAGCCACCATCGTCGATGCCAGTGGCCGCACCCTCTCGGGCCAGACGCTGGAAGCCTTTTACAATGCGGTGCGACATGCCGAACCGTTTTCGGTCGGTTTCAACTGCGCCCTGGGCGCTGAGGACCTGCGCCCTTATGTGCAGGATTTGTCGCGGCTGGCCGACTGCTACGTGAGCGTGCACCCCAATGCCGGCCTGCCCAACGAACTGGGCGAATACGATGAGTCACCCGAGCACATGGCACAAGTGCTGGATCAGATGGCTGCAGAAGGCGGCATCAATCTGGTGGGCGGCTGCTGCGGCTCCACACCCGAACACATTGCCGCCATTGCCGGGAAAATGGCACACCGCGCACCCCGCAAAATCCCGACAGTGGAAAAAATCTGCCGCCTTTCCGGCCTCGAAGCCTTCAACATCACCGCCAACACCAATTTTGTCAACGTGGGTGAACGCACCAACGTCACCGGCTCGGCCCGCTTCAAAAGGCTAATCAAGGAAGGCGATTTTGAAACCGCGCTGGAAGTGGCCCTGCAACAGGTGGAAAGCGGCGCCCAGATCATTGACATCAACATGGATGAAGGGCTGATTGACAGCCAGCAGGCCATGATTGAATTTCTCAACCTGATTGCCGCCGAACCGGACATTGCGCGCGTGCCGGTGATGCTGGATTCCTCCAAATGGGAAATTATCGAGGAAGGCCTCAAACGGCTGCAAGGCAAGGGCATTGTCAATTCCATCAGCCTCAAGGAAGGCGAAGAAAAATTCCTGCAACTGGCGCGAAAAATTCGCCAATATGGTGCCGCCACGGTGGTCATGGCCTTTGACGAACAAGGCCAGGCCGACAGCCTGGAGCGCAAAATCGACATCTGCCGCCGCAGCTATGAGCTGCTGGTGAACCAGGTGGGTTTTCCGCCGGAAGACATCATTTTTGACCCTAACATTTTCGCCATCGGCACCGGCATTGCCGAACACGCAAACTACGGCATGGATTTTATCGAGGCGGTGCGCTGGATCAAGCAGCACCTGCCTGGCGCCCTCACCTCTGGCGGCGTGTCCAATATTTCCTTTTCCTTTCGCGGCAATAACGGCCTGCGCGAGGCCATCCACTCGGTGTTTCTCTACCACGCCATCGCCGCCGGACTGGACATGGGCATCGTCAACGCCGGCCAGTTGACCGTTTATGACGACATCGATCCGGACATCTGCGAACGCATCGAAGACCTGTTGTTTAACCGCCGCGAAGACGCCACCGAACGCCTGCTGGAAGTGGCCACCGAGGTCAAAAGCGCCAAGGCCCAGGCCGAGGATGCCGCCTGGCGCGAACAGCCGGTTTCGCAACGGCTGGCGCACGCGCTGGTGCATGGCATCGTTGAACACATTGATGCCGACACCGAGGAAGCCATGCACGAACTGGGCAATCCGCTGGCAGTGATTGAAGGTCCGCTAATGGACGGCATGAACACAGTGGGCGACCTGTTTGGTGCCGGAAAAATGTTTCTGCCGCAGGTGGTGAAGTCCGCCCGGGTGATGAAAAAAGCCGTGGCCTGGCTGTTGCCACACATCGAAGCGGACAAAACCCAGCAAAACAAGAATGGCACCATCATCATGGCCACGGTCAAGGGCGATGTGCACGACATCGGCAAGAACATTGTCGGCGTGGTGCTGGGCTGTAACAATTACGAAATCATCGACCTGGGTGTGATGGTGCCGGAACAGAAAATCCTGCAGGCCGCGCGCGAACACAAAGCCGACATTATTGGCCTGTCCGGCCTTATCACGCCCTCGCTGGATGAAATGACCTACGTGGCCGAAGCCATGCAGAAGGAAGGCATGGACATCCCGCTGCTGATTGGCGGAGCCACCACCTCGCGCACGCACACCGCGCTCAAGATTGACCCCAACTACAGCGGCCCGGTGGTGTGGGTCAAGGACGCCTCGCGGGCCGTGGGGGTGGCGCAACAACTGACCGGCTCACCGGAAAACCGCCAGCCCTTTATCGACAAGATCAAGGCCGAATACGCGGCGATCCGCGAACGGCGTGCTAAACGGCCACGCAACCGCACACTGATCAGCCTGGAGGCAGCGCGCGACAACGCCCTGAAGCTGGACTTGAAGCGCTGCCCGCCAGCGCCCAAACGCCCCGGCATTCACGTGTTTGACGACTACGACCTGGCCGAAATTGCCGAATTTATCGACTGGACGCCTTTTTTCCAGGCCTGGGAACTGCATGGCCGCTATCCGGATATTCTTACCGACCCGGTGGTGGGCACCAGCGCCAGCGAATTGTTTGCCGATGCGCAGGCCATGCTGAAACGCATTATCGCCGAAAAATGGCTGCGGGCACGGGCAGTCATCGGCCTGTTTGCCGCCGGTTCCCGCGGTGATGACATTTGCATTGAAAGCCCGCAAGGCCCACGCACGCTGGTGAATCTTCGTCAGCAAGTGGACAAACCCGGGCCCAACCTGTGCCTGTCGGATTTTCTCGCCAGTGCGGACTCGGGCCAACAGGATCACATGGGTGCTTTTGCCGTCACCGCTGGCGCGGGCATTGAAGCCAAACTGACCGAATTCGAAGCGGCCAACGACGACTACAACGCCATTCTGCTCAAGGCCCTGGCGGATCGACTGGCGGAAGCCTTTGCCGAGCTGATGCACCAGAAAGTGCGTCGCGAATACTGGGGTTACGCCACCGATGAGGCACTGGGCAATGACGACCTGATCGCTGAAAAATACCAGGGCATTCGCCCGGCTCCGGGCTACCCGGCCTGCCCGGACCATAGCCAGAAAACATTGCTGTTCGAATTGTTGGACGTGGAAGCCAACACCGGCATACACCTGACCGAAGGCTTCGCCATGACACCCACGGCAGCGGTCAGCGGCTGGTATTTCGCCCACCCGCAAAGCCAGTATTTTGTCGTCAACAAGATCGGCGATGACCAACTGGCCGACTATGCCCGGCGCAAGGGTGTGGACCTGGCACAGGCCAGAAAGTGGCTGGCTCCGCTGCTGTCTGATTAGGGAAGCTCTGATTGAATCTGGAGGAAGCAGATTATGCCGGAAATGTTGGAGAACAAGGCGAAGTTCGCAGCAAATAGCAGGCTATTGGCAAGGACTTCAACACAGTTATCGGACATTTCAGG
>WGBZ01000057.1 GCA_015494035.1 Lysobacterales bacterium
CACCAAATCAACACCGAAGCGGTGCGCCGCTTGCCGGGCAACAAAGAGCGCATTCAGGCGATAAACGACACGTTTGTGGCCATGCCCGAAGGCGCAAGCCTGAACCCGGCGGCGATGGCTGCGCTGGATGCCGTGGCCGCGCACCTGACCGCCCTGAAAACAACCGACCCGACTGTCAAAATCCGTTTGACTGGCCACACGGACTGCACCGGCAGCCCGGAAACTAATCGGCGCCTGGCAAACCAACGGGCTCAGCGCGTGCGTGAGGTGCTGATCCAGCGCGGCCTCGCGCCGGAGGCCGTGGTGATTGAGGCTCAGCCCTGCAGCGGCCACACGCCCCAACAGGTCGACCCCTCGCGACGCGGAGTAGCCATGAACGTCATCCATACCGCCGGGCAACCCCGGGCTGACAGCGTGCGCAACGAGGCACAACAACAGCCATGAACACACCGACATTGACGCGCAAAGTCTGTTTGTTGGGCCGTCTGGCGGTGGGAAAAACATCTCTGGTACGGCGGTTTGTGGAAAATGTCTTCGATGAAAAATACCAGACCACCGTGGGTGTTAGCATCCACACCAAGCACATCACGCTGGGTGAGCAGCAGCTCAAACTGATTATCTGGGACATTGCCGGCTTTGAACAGGTGGCACACTACAGCCAATACGTGCGTGGCAGCCACGGCGTGCTATGGGTGGCCGACGGCACCGAGCCGGCCTCCTGGCACAAACTGCAGGCCATCCGCCAGGCACAACCGGCGTTGCACACACTGCCTGGTTTATGCCTGATCAACAAACACGATCTGCTGGATCAATGGCGCATTGATCACGACGACCTGGACGGCTTGCAGAAAGATTTTTCGGCGCTGTTGTTCACCAGTGCAAAAACCGGTGAGAATGTGGAAAAGGCCTTTCTTCTGCTGGCACAACAACTGCTTGAGCTGGCATGAAACTGCCGCCGGTTTTGCAGCAATACCTGCTCAGGCACCGCGCCGAAGATGGCTGCCTGGCGATTGAGTTTGGCCCGGACCTGCGCATCACCGATACTCACGGCAACGCATCGCATTTTGGCTTGGCACCGTTGGAACCGGGACAAACCGTGACATCGGTGCACCCGGCGCTGGAAACCGAACCATTCGCCGAACCTTTCAAGTTACCGTTTCTCAACCTGGACAACAAGCTGGTGTGCGACCTGCATCACGTGCTGGACGGTGACACCCACTACCTGCTGCTGCTGGATCGAACCGATCAGTTCGACGTTGTTTCCCGGCATCAGCAACACAGTCACAATGTGCAGCTATCCAATGACCACTTCAAGCGCCTGATCGAGGAATTGACCGCCACCCAGGCACGCCTGCACAAGGCCAACGAAGAAAAAGCCATGTTGATTGCCATGCTGTCGCACGAATTTGGCACGCCGCTTTCTGCCATCAGCGGCTATGCCGAACTGCTCGACAAGGGCAAGGTGTCCGTGGACAAGGCCACTGCGGTCATCCGCCGCAATGCCGAATCGCTGGTGGCCATGATTAGCAATGCATTGCACTACGGCCAGTTGCATGCCAGCCATGCCCCGGCCGAACACAAACCGTTCCGGCTGGAAAATTTTCTCGAAGACTTACACAGCACCTTGATGCCGCTGGCCAAAAGCAAAAACCTGGCCTTCGAAATCACACGCCAGGCAGCGCCTGAAACCCTGGCGCTGGATCGCCATCGCCTGCGCCAGATTCTGGTGAACCTGCTCAGCAATGCGTTCAAGTACACCCAGGAAGGAGGGGTGCAACTCATCGTAGACGGCTCCGGAAAAACAAATGTTACATTCCGTGTGCGCGACACCGGCACGGGGGTTCCGGCGGATAAAATACCCCGGCTTTTCACCCCCTGGGTGCGTGGTGCGCAAACGCAAGCCAGTGGCACCGGTCTGGGGTTGGTGATCAGCAAACAACTCGCTGAATCACTGGGTGGCACACTGCGCATGACCAAGACCTCCAACAAGGGCACGGAATTCCAGCTCGACGTTCTTTCGTCTTCAATCCCTGACCGCCACACTTCAGGGCGCGACGTGCTGCGTGGTAAACATGTGTTGCTGGTGGACGATGACCCGGACATTCTGTACCTGTGTCAATTATTGCTGGAAGAGCAGGGGCTGTTCGTGATCACCGCCACCAGCGTCACCGATGCCCGGGAACTATTCAGCAACCGGCGTTTTGACCTGATACTGACTGACATCAACCTGGCTGACGGACATGGCGAAGCCATCCTGGACCGGGTGCGCCAGCACAGTCAGGATTTGCCGGTCCTGGCCATGTCGGCGCTGCCTTCCCCGCAAACCACCAATCGCCTTTTGCAACGCGGGTTTACGGCGGTAATTCCAAAGCCCATCAATGCCCATTCCCTGCTGGAAGAGCTGCACAAGGTGTTGTCACCAACACCCGAATAAACCCGCTCCGGCCAGGGAGTTTGTGCTGTGACGGCCACACTGATAGAATAAAAACAGGGAATAAGAACCGCCTCGCCAGTGCGACCGGTTCGAGGGGGACACGCATGGACAGACACTACACACCAGCTTCGGTACTGATTGCCGCGCCATCAGGCCGGCAGCCTTTTTGGGAAACCGTTTTCGATCGCCGCACCTGGGCCGTCAGGTACTGCGACCTTGGGGCCACTGCCGTGCGCTCGGCGCTGAAAGATAACCGCCCTGATGCGGTGCTGCTGGATGTGCCCCGGGGCACAAAACCCCCGAACGATCTCGACGGTCTCAACAACACACTGAAACGCTACTCCGGCCCCCGCTTGTACTGTGTGGACGATGCGCCCGCCCCCTGGCTGGAAGAGCTGCCCGCGCCAAACACGTTCCTGCCCAAAGAAGCCGGGGCAGAGCTGATCATCGCCAGCCTCGATAAAC
>WGBZ01000058.1 GCA_015494035.1 Lysobacterales bacterium
CCTGAAATGTCCGATAACTGCGTTGAAGTCCTTACCAATAGCTCGCTATTAGCTGCGAACTTCGCCTTGTGCTCGAACATTTCCTGCATAATCTGCTTCGTCCAGATTCAATCAGAGCTTCCCTAGGCAAACAGATCCGCCTGGAAAAATCGCTGCACTGGGGCAAAACTGCGCCGGTGGGCCGGACACGGGCCATGCTCGGCCAGCCGTTCCAGATGCCATTGGGTGCCATAGCCCTTGTGCCGGTCAAAGCCATATTGCGGGTAGCGATGGTGCAGCTCCAGCATCAGGCGGTCGCGCGCATTCTTGGCCAGTATCGAGGCTGCGCTGATGGCCGCTATTTTACCATCGCCACCCACGATGGCTTCACATGGCATGGGCAGATCGGGACATTTGTTGCCATCTATCAGGGCTTTGGCCGGTGCCGGTTGCAGCGCCAGCACCGCTTGACGCATGCCATGCAAAGTGGCGCCAAGAATATTCAGCCGATCGATGAGTGCCACGTCAACATGCACCACCGCATAAGCCAGGGCCTGCTGGCAGATGGCCGCTTCCAGCGTTTCGCGCCTGTCCTGGCTGAGTTTCTTGGAATCATCCAGGCCAACCGCCACGTTCTGCAGGCCGCTTTCCGGCAAAATCACAGCCGCCACTGTGACTGGCCCGGCCAAGGGCCCGCGCCCGGCTTCGTCCACACCGGCAATCAACATGCAATCAGCTCCAGTATAGCTCGTGCTGCGGCATCAGGTTCGGGGGGTAATAAAGTGTGGTGATGGTGGGTGAAACGAGCCTGCAAATGCTCCCGGCGCTGGGGTTGCAACTGCTCCAGTAAGGCGGAAGACAAGGCCGGCGGAGTGATGGCGTCCTGCATGATTTCCGGCACCAGAAAATCGCCTTCCAGTACATTGGGCAGGGAATACCACGGCTGCTGCATGAGTTTGAGCCCCTTGACCAGCGCGTGCGTCACCGCCGACAGGCGATAAGCCACCACCATGGGCGTTTTGCTTAACAAAGCCTCCAGTGCCACGGTACCGGATGCCAGCAAGGCGGCATCGGCGGCCAAGAGAGCCTGACTGGCACTGTCGAGCCAGGTCACATCCACGCCGAGGCGTTGCGCCGCTTCGGCAAACCACTGACTTTTTTCGGCACTGGGGCTGGCGCTGACAAACCGGACCTCAGGCCGCTGTTGGGCAATCTCCAGCGCCGCGCGCAAAAAATCGTCACTCAGGGCACGGATTTCGTTCCAGCGACTGCCGGGCAACAGGGCAACCACCGTGTTGTCACTGCCCAGACCCGTTTTGGCTTTTTCCGCTGCCTTGTCCACATCAATAGGCAAGAATTTAGCCAATGGATGACCCACAAATCGGGCCACACCGCCATAACGTGTGTACCAGGCAGGCTCAAAAGGGAACAGGGTCAGTACCGCATCGGTATCTCTGGCAATCTTTTTGGCCCGCTGTGGCCGCCAGGCCCACACCGACGGGCTGACGTAATGCACCGTTTTAACCCCCTGATGACGCAAACGGGCTTCCAGCGGCAGATTCAAATCCGGCGCATCGATGCCGACCACCACATCCGGCTGCCACTGACTGATTCGGCGCAAAACCTTTTTTCTCAAGCGCAACAGGCGCGGCAGGTGGCGCAGCACTTCGGTCAGCCCCATGACAGCAAAGTCTTCGCTGGGGTGAATCAGTTCAACCCCTGCTTTTCGCATCCGTGGGCCAGCCACGGCCAGGATTTCACACCCCGGGCAGGCACGGCGCAAACCGGCGATCAGGTCGGCACCAAGCAAATCGCCGGAGTCTTCTCCGGCGATCAGGGCGATTTTCACTGGGCGTTCGGGCATTATCCGCGCACAATGCTGCGCTTGGACTGGCGGATAAAGTCCACCATCAGTTGCACATCGGCGGCCGGTTGGTCTGGCAGCGTTTCGGCCAGCTCCTGCATGGCCAGCAGGGCTTCGGTCAGCGGCAAGTCCGATTTGTACAGCAGTCGATAGGCTTTCTTGATGGCCGAGACGCGTTCGCTGTCGAAACCGCGACGGCGCAAGCCCTCCAGGTTCAGGCCACGCGGGCGGGCCGGGTGATCCTGGGCCATCACGAACGGCGGCACATCGCGCTGCACGCCGCTGCCCATGCTGGTAAAGGCGTGGTCTCCCACACGGGTAAACTGGTGCAGCAGTGAGAAACCGCCCAGAATCACGTGATCGCCAATGTGAACATGGCCGGCCAGGGACGCATTATTGGCAAAAATATTGTGATCCCCCACCTGACAGTCATGGGCAATGTGCACGTAAGCCATGATCCAGTTATCGTTGCCTATGTGGGTAATCCCAGCATCGTCCGCGGTGCCACGGTTGATGGTGACGCACTCGCGTATGGTGTTGCCATCGCCAATGACCACCTCGGTATCTTCTCCGTGATATTTTTTGTCCTGGGGTTCTTCGCCAATGGAAGCAAACTGGAAGATGCGGTTGTTTTTACCCAGCCGGGTGCGCCCGGTGATGCTGACGTGGGGTTTGATTTCGCAGCCACTGTCAATGCGTACAGGCCCGTCAATCACGCTGTACGCGCCCACGATCACGTCTTCGGCCAGTTCAGCCTGCGGGTCAATGATGGCGGTGGGGTGAATCCTGCTCATACGTGATCCCTACTGTTTTCGGGCACAGAGCATTTCAGCCTTGGCAACGGTCTTGCCCTCGACTTTTGCCTCGCACTGATACAGCGCCATGTTGCGGAAGGTGCGTTTGAGGGTCGCGTTCAGTTCCAACTGATCTCCGGGCACCACAATCTGGTTGAAGCGCGCCTTGTCAATTTTAACCAGGTAAAAAACTGCGTCCTCGCTTTCAGCCGCATCGGTTTCCAGTTGCGACAGAATACCGGACGCCTGGGCCAGCGCTTCCAGAATCAGCACTCCGGGCATCACCGGGTGTTTGGGAAAGTGACCGGTAAAATGGGGTTCGTTAAAAGTCACGTTTTTAACCGCCTTTATCCATTGCCCCAGTTCGTAATCCAGCACGCGATCCACCAGCAAAAACGGGTAGCGGTGGGGAATCAGGCGGGTGATGGTTTCCACGTCCACCGGTTTGCGGTTGGGTTTGTCTTCAGCCATCGCTGTTTTTCTCCAGTTTTTTGTCCAGTTTCCTGAGCGTTCGGGCCATGTCGTCCAGTTGCCGCATACGCACCGCATTGCGTCGCCATTGGCCGGTTTCCTGCAAGGGCGCCGCCGATGAATAACTGCCGGGCTGGTTGATGGAGCGGGTCACCAGCGTGCGGGCCTGCAGCGTGACGCCGTCACAGACACGTAAATGCCCCAGCACACCCACGTTGCCACCAATGAGGCAATTGCGGCCAATCTCAGCCGAACCAGCCACGGCAGAGCAACCGGCCATGACCGTGTGGGCGCCAATGCGGACATTGTGCGCAACCTGAATCTGGTTGTCCAGGTGTACGTCTTCTTCCAGCACCGTGTCCTCCAGGGTGCCGCGGTCAATGGTGGTGTTGGCACCGATTTCGCAGCGCGGGCCAATGCGCACGCCACCCAGCTGGGGCACCTTGACCCATCCGTCGGCATCACGCGCCAGACCGAACCCGTCTGAACCTATCACCGCCCCGGAATGCACCAGCACGTTCTCACCCAGTTGGCAGTTTTGCACCAAGGTAACGTGTGGCTTGAGCTGACAACCGGCCTCAAGGCGACAGTCCGGGCCAATATGAACCTGGCTTTCCAGCACGCAATCCGGGCCTATGTGGCTGTTTTCCGCCACCACGCAATAGGGACCGATATGCGTGCTGTCATCAATCGTGGCCGAATCGGCAATCACCGCCGTGGGATGAATGCCGGGGGCAAAGAGGCGCTTTTTCTCAAACAGGGCCGCCGCCCGGGCAAACGCCAGGTAGGGGTCGGGGCTGATAATGGCTGCGCCTGAATGGTCGCCCGCCATGTCCGGATGCAACACCACCACGCCGGCTTTGCTGCGACGTAGTTGGGCAGAATATTTGGGGTTGGCCAGAAAGCTCAAATGGTCCGCCGTGGCCTTTTCAAGCGTTGCCACGCCATGAATCGCGTAATCCTCTGGGCCACGGTAGTCGCAACCGATGGCCTGTGCCAGCTCCCCCAAACGCATCATGGCCGGGGCGTCTCCCGGGTTTGGGATTTTTGCTCTTCTTCTTGCAGGCGTTGCAGGATTTCGTCGGTCAGATCGACTTCTTCACTCACGTACAGAATGGCGTTGATGAGGATGGCGTCGTAGTCGTTTTCCTGCGCGTAGGCACTGACGGTGGCTTTCAGTTTGTCCTGTATCTCGTCCAGAATCTGGCTGTTGCGGATGCTGATGGCGTCTTTCAAGTCTTCCTTGAAACGCCGGATCTGGCGCTCCAGCAATCGGGCCCTTTCCTGCAGCTTGCTCAGTTCATCCGGGGTCATGATTGGCCCGTCACGGGTGATGTGTTGTTCCAGTTTTTCCAGGTCGGCTTCCTTGTCACGCAAGGCATCATATTGGCTCTGAAATTCGGCCGTGAGCTTTTCCCGTGCGGCCAGAATTTGTGGCGATTTGTTGATCAATTCGTCCATGTCCACGTAGCCAATCTTGCCAGCGCACAGGGCCCCGCTCCAAAGCAGGCACAGCCACCACCAGCCATGAATAGCCAGGGAAAAACGGGCTGGGCGAATGCGGGGTTTCATGCCAATGGATTACATCAGAAGGACGAACCAAATGCAAACTGAATGCGTTCGGTGCGGTCGTAACGGTCAGTGTTGAATGGAATGGCGTAGTTAATGATGATCGGCCCAATGGGTGCCTGCCATTTCAGCGCAATACCGGTGGAAAGGCGCAGTTCACGCGCTTCAAATTCGCTGATGTCACGAAACACATTGCCGGCATCCACAAACCAGGCCAGCCGCGCGGCATTATTGGCTTTGGAAAATGGCGTGGGGAACACCAGTTCAGCTGAAGTCACAAACTTGAAGGCCCCACCCACAGGCTGTCCGGGGCGCGAGGTCGGCGGCAGGTCGGTGTCCAGGTCATCATCAAAAATGGATGATTTCGGGCCCAGTGTGTTTTCCGTGTAACCACGCACCGAGCGCACGCCACCGGCATAGAAGTTCTCGAAAAACGGCAGGCTGCGGGTTTTGCCATAGCCGTCGCCGTAGCCAATGTCCGCGCTCAGGGACAAGGTCAGGCTTTTACTCAGCGGAAACAGCTTGTTTTCCTTGGCCGTCACCTTGATAAATTCAGCCGTGGAACCGGGCAAGGCCGCTTCCAGACCCAGGCGGTGGTAGCTGCCTCGTGACGGGTTGAAGAAACGGTTACGGGAATCGCGCGACCAGCGGGCCTCGGCCTTATAGAAGGTAAAACTTCGACGGATTTCCGTTTCGGTGCCGGGAATTGGGTCTTCGCCTTCATAGCGGTAGCCGTAGCCACCCAGCTCAATTAAGTTGTCAACAATGGACTGTGCGGTGATACCCGGAAAAGCGCGCAAGGACACGCGTTCGTAACCCAGTTTGGTGAAAACCCGGTCATATTCGGAAATCGGCAGACTGTAATGCACCGACATGCCACCATTGCTGGAGTTAAAGCGGGCAATATTGGCCTCGCCATAGTCGAAGGTGCTGTAGTTGACACTGAAGCCGCGTGCCACGCCGTCATCGGTGTAGTACGGGTTCTCATAAAACACGTTGAAGCGTTTGAAAAACAGGCTTTTGCTGATGGCCACAGACAGAGAGTTGCCGGTTCCCTTCACATTGGACAAACTGACCGAGGAGGAAATGCTCAACCCACTGACCTGCGAATAGCCGAGGCCAAAATTGAACTGGCCGGAATTGCGCTCCTTGACCTTGACCTCCACGTCCACCTGATCATCGCTGCCGGGCACCGGCTTGGTGTCGATTTCCACTTCCTCGAAATATGGCTTTTGCTGCAGGCGGATCTTGGAGCGGTCAACCAGTGCCTTGGAATACCACCCCCCTTCAAACTGCCGCATTTCCCGGCGCAGCACCTCGTCCTTGGTGTTCACATTGCCGGTAAAGTTGATGCGCCGCACGTACACGCGTTTGCCCGGATCGACAAAATAGGTCAAGTCAACGGTGTGCTCTTCCTTGTTGATTTTTGGCACCGGCGTTACTTTGGCAAACGCATAACCCAGGTTGCCTAACACTTTCTCGATGCGCTCACCACTGACTTCCATGCGCTGGCGGGAAAAGGTGGTGTCTTCAGGCGTCAGTAACAGCCCTTCGATGTTCTTTTTTGGCAGAATCAGCTCGCCGGTGACCTGGCTTTTGCCAAATTTGTAAACATCGCCTTCGTGCACGTTGATGGTCAGGTAAATGTTTTTCTTGTCCGGGCTGATGGTGACCTGAACCGAGTCGATATCAAAGTCCACGTAGCCGCGATCCTGATAGTAGGAGCGCAGTTTTTCCAGATCACCGTTGAGCTTTTCCTTGGAATACTGGTCGTCACTGGAATACCACGATAACCAATTGGTGGTATCGGATTCGAAATTGTCCGTCAGTTCCTCATCGGTGAACACCGTGTTACCGACAATGTTGATGTGCTTGATCTTGGCCGGTTTGCCTTCCACCACGTGAATGTTGATCTTGACCCGGTTGCGGTCCAACTTCTTGGCCGTGGTGGTCACCTTGACGTTGTATTTGCCG